>NZ_JBMERO010000013.1:0-108805 GCF_049310945.1 Bacillus sp. DJP31
AAGTTTTAATGACTAGATTAATACTATAACAAATATCGAATATAGTGTCAACACTTTTATAAGAAACATTAATTGGTATGGAGCGGGTGATGAGAATCGAACTCACGACATCAGCTTGGAAGGCTGAGGTTTTACCATTAAACTACACCCGCATAATACAAGAAATTCTGATGGTCGGGAAGACAGGATTTGAACCTGCGACCCCCTGGTCCCAAACCAGGTGCTCTACCAAGCTGAGCCACTTCCCGTTAGTAATCATGAAAATGGCGCGCCCGAGAGGAGTCGAACCCCTAACCTTTTGATCCGTAGTCAAACGCTCTATCCAATTGAGCTACGGGCGCAACAGCTTATTTATTTAAAGCGGTTTTTTAGAATAAACTATATTATCAAGAAAAGCAAGTTCTTTTTTGATGCGGCCGAGAGGATTTGAACCTCCACGGGGAAACCCCCACTAGGCCCTCAACCTAGCGCGTCTGCCGTTCCGCCACGACCGCGTTATTTAATGCGGATGGAGGGACTTGAACCCCCACGCCTTACAGCGCCAGATCCTAAGTCTGGTGCGTCTGCCAATTCCGCCACATCCGCTTAATGGCTGGGCTAGCTGGATTCGAACCAACGCATGACGGAGTCAAAGTCCGTTGCCTTACCGCTTGGCCATAGCCCATTGATATTATAAACAATAATGGCGGTCCCGACGGGAATCGAACCCGCGATCTCCTGCGTGACAGGCAGGCATGTTAACCGCTACACCACGGGACCTAATTTATATAGAAGTGAAAAGTGAAATTCATCTACCCACCCTAATTATAAGGTAGTTTCTATCCCAACCAAATTAAATCAGCGGTCTAGTTCTTTAAAGTACCACTTTTTTCGTTAGTGGAATAATGGAGAAAGAACGAATGTTTTTTCTCCATTATTATAGTGACCCATACGGGATTCGAACCCGTGATACCGCCGTGAAAGGGCGGTGTCTTAACCGCTTGACCAATGGGCCAAAATAGAATATATATGGCGGAGAAGGAGGGATTTGAACCCTCGCGCCGCGTTAACGACCTACACCCTTAGCAGGGGCGCCTCTTCAGCCACTTGAGTACTTCCCCATATTTGGCTCCACCAGTAGGATTCGAACCTACGACCCTTCGGTTAACAGCCGAATGCTCTACCGCTGAGCTATGGTGGAATAACATTTACTATTTTACGCATTTAGCGAGTGCTACTCACTAATGAATGATAATACATCGCAAATATGCGCTAAGCATTTTACTCACAAAGAATATATTTCTTTAAAGTAGCGACTTATATATTTTATAACAGGTTTTACTCAAAGTCAACTTGTTATCGTTTGGTATGTTTATCATTTATCGCTTTGTCTCAAGCGACGGTTTATATAACTTATCATAACTATTTTGGTCAGTCAAGACTATTTCCGGGTTACTTCTTGTAGCTTTCCTCTACATTTTCCGCAAACAAATTTTTCAGTATTGACTCTCTTCTTTCTTTTGTATATTTGCTTACAATCCTTACATTCATATATGTGGTATGAGGCTTTGCGCTTTTGCTCAGCTGATTTTAAAACAGAGCAATATCTAGGTGCATCTACCCTTTTAAGAAGTTGCTTAAAATCGGGGTCACCATGGTTGTAGCCTTTTCCTTGTAAATGAAGATGATAGTGACATAGCTCATGCTTAATTATTCCTACAAGCTCGTCAACTCCTAATTCTTCAAGATACTTGGGATTTATGTCAATGTTATGTGATAGAAGTAAATACCTCCCACCAGTAGATCTTAATTTCTTATTAAAGGTAGCTAGATGCTGAAACGGTAAATGAAATAGGGCGTTAGATATATCCTCGACTAGTTTTTGTAATTGTTCATTTGTCATCTTACTTTCCTCCAAAAAACACAAGGTTGATGCACACTTTACAGGACACTTTCATAAACATGTAACACACATCCTTCATTATAACTCTTAAGGAGGTATGGACAATGCCTGTTTGGTTAAAAAGCCAAATGACTCGTGCTTTTTATGAAAAAAACCATTATCAAATCAAACTTTTAAACCAATGTTGGTTCTTTTATAGAAAGAAGCACTGCTAATAAAAGCAGTGCTTCTTTCTATCGTTTTTTATAACGTTTGAAGATCAGGGGTCAACATGGTTAAGGCAACTCTGCCTTTCTTCATATCAACATCATCTACCCAAACAGTAACAACATCCCCAACCGATACAATATCTAGTGGGTGCTTGACGAAATTCTTACTCAGCTTTGATATATGTACAAGACCATCTTGCTTAACACCAATATCTACGAACGCACCAAAATCCACTACATTCCTAACTGTACCTTGAAGCTCTAATCCTTTTTTTAAATCCTCTAACTTTAAGATATCCTTCTTCAATAAAGGTTTTGCAAGCTCGTCACGGGGATCTCTTCCTGGCCGTGCTAATGCATCTACAATATCTCGAAGAGTTATAGAACCAATGTCTAATTGCTGAGAAATAGAATCTATGTCGATAGCTTGGAGTTTTTCATTTAATACACTAGATCCTATTTCATTTGAAGATGCTCCAAGCTGTTTTAGCAAAGATTCCACAACTCGGTAGTTTTCTGGATGTATGGATGTGCTATCTAACGGGTTATTACCTTCTGGGATTCTTAAAAAACCTATACATTGCTCATAAGTCTTGGCGCCTAAACGCGGAATGTCCTTTAGTTCTTTCCTAGTTGCGAACTTACCGGACTCATCTCTTTTTTTCACGATGTTATTAGCGACCGTCTTGCTTAGTCCAGCAACATACTGCAACAGAGATGACGAGGCCGTGTTTACATTGACACCTACTTGGTTTACAACTATTTCAACTACAAAAGTAAGTGAATCATTTAACTTCTTCTGAGTAACATCATGTTGGTATTGCCCAACACCAACTGACTTTGGATCAATTTTCACTAATTCAGCAAGTGGATCCTGGAGTCTTCTAGCAATTGAGACTGCACTTCTTTCCTCGACTTTTAGGTCAGGGAATTCTTCTCTCGCAATGTCAGATGCTGAATAAACACTTGCACCCGCCTCGTTAACAATCAGGTAATATATGTCTTTTTTACTTTCCTTTATAGCCTGTGTCACAAATTCTTCTGTCTCTCTCGATGCGGTTCCGTTACCCACAGCAATCATCTCTATTGGATATGAGTTCAATATATGAAGGAATTTCTTTCTTGCATCCTCTAGTTTAGTGGTTGGAGGATGGGGATAAATCACATCAATATGCAGTACTTTACCCGTTTCATCCACTACTGCAAGCTTACAACCTGTTCGGTAGGCTGGATCCACCCCTAGCACGATTCTCCCTTTAAGAGGTGGCTGCAAGAGAAGATTTCTTAAATTTTCTGAAAAAATATGTATGGCTTGGTCTTCTGCCTTTTCTGTAAGTTCTTTTCTAATTTCACGTTCTATAGAAGGCTGAATAAGTCGTTTATACCCGTCCTCTATTGCTGCAATCACGTATTCTTTGGCTGGTGAATGCTTTCTTCCAATTACACTGTCAACCAAATAGCGAGTAATGATTTCAGTTTGTGCATCAATTGATACTCTTAGTATCTCTTCTTTTTCTCCTCGATTTATAGCTAAAATTCGATGCGGGGCCGCCTTATGAATTGGCTCCTCATATTTATAGTACATTTCAAAAATATGTTTATCATCTTTTTCCTCATTCTTAACTGTTGTTACTATTTTTCCCTTTTGAAATGTATTTGTTCTTATCCATTGTCGATAAGGTGGTTCATCTGAGATCATTTCCGCAATAATATCTTGAGCACCCTGCAAAACTTCTTCAATTGAAGTTAACTCATGTTCCTCTGAAATGTATTTCTCCGCTTCTTTCAATACATCCTCTGTTTTTAGTTCTAGAAGCCACAACGCTAAAGGCTCTAAACCCTTTTCTTTTGCGATTGTAGCCTTCGTGCGTCGCTTTTGTTTATAAGGTCGATAAAGGTCTTCCAATGTCTGGAGTTTCTTTGCATTCTCAATGGATATACGTAGCTCACCCGTTAACTTACCTTGCTCATCAATTAAACGTATGACTTCGCTTTTTCGTTTTTCTAAACTTTGGAGATATTGCCACGTCTCCATAATATCTCTGATTTCTACTTCATCTAATGCTCCTGTAACTTCTTTTCGATAACGAGCAATAAACGGGACTGTGTTATCTTGTTCTAATAGTTCTATAACATTTTCTACTTGTTTTGTTTTTAGATTTAATTGAGCTGATATACTTTTTATAATCAAGTTTCTATTATCAATGACAGCTTCCAATAGATTCACTCCTAGTACCGATTTTGGCAGATGTATCTATTTTAACAGTTCCTACCCTTAAACTCACGTTTCTTATAGTCTAATTTCCCTAACCAAAAGCATTAGATCATCAGTAGTAGTGTTTTGTTGACCTACATATTTGAGTAGATTATGCAATGAATCCTGTTAAAACAATTGATTGACAACATCATATTCATGGAAAAAAGAGAATTCGGAACATAATAAGAGATTGACGGGTTGCGAAGGTTACTGGTTCACCTGAAAGGAATCCAGATTCAAGAAGATGATATTTAGTCTCTCTAACGTGGAGAGATGGTGATAAATCTAATCTGACACCGGTAAAAAATACTTGTTTTAAAGTGAAGTGTATTCTCGCAACAGCAACAGCTGCTCCGCAAATAAACTCCAGAGAGTTGTTACATTTTTTTAAAAGGGAGTGAATGTATTGACTATGATATTAATGGATTACATCGATGACAACAGGTGAAGATTCCTTCACTTTTTCTCCACTTCCATTTCAAGCCTATCTGTTACTATATTTTCTATCATGAATTACACTCTGAACCTTCTAGATTTGCCCTTGCGGCATTTCTTAATTTTTGTATAGCACGTCTTTGCAATCTCGAAACATGCATTTGAGAAATCCCAAGCTTTTCTCCAGTTTCTTTTTGACTTAAACTTTCTAAGAAGAGATGTGATAGTATAAGTCTTTCTTGGTTTGTTAGCACCTTTAATGATGATTCTAGATCTATCTTTTGGTCAACATGTTCATATCCTGTATCCTGATTACCTACTAAATCAAGGAGAGTAACTTTACTCCCATCTGAATCAGCTTCAATAGTATGATCTACCGACAAGGCTTGATAACTCTTTCCCATTTCCATCGTTTCTAGTATTTCCTCTTCTGTCACTTCTAAGTAAGCAGCAATCTCTGCCACCTTAGGAGATCGTTGCAGCTCTGTCGTTAACCATTCAACTGTTGCCTTGATCTTTGGACCTAGCTCCTTAATCCTACGAGGAACATGTATACTCCACGTTTTATCACGTAAAAAGCGCTTGATTTCTCCAATAATCGTCGGGATAGCAAATGCTTTAAAGTCTTTGCCAAATTGAGGGTCATAACGCTTTATCGCTCCAAGCAAGCCCAACATTCCTACTTGAACAAGATCCTCATGTATATTCCGACCCCTTGAATATTTATAGGCTAAAGACTCTACTAAAGAAGTATATTTTTCCACTAAAAAAAGCTGTATGTCTTCATCATTTGTGCTTTGAAATTGCTCGATTAATTCTGTAACCTCATTACTCTGTATGGTTAGTTGCGATTGACTCTTCATCACTTCCCACCCGCTCTCTATAAAGGTACTTCTTCATAAGTACACTTACTCCAGCATGATTGTTGATTTTGACATCATCCATTAGCGTGTCCATTAAATATAGCCCTAGGCCACCTTCATTCATAACCTCAAGTGAGGTTGAACTATTATATGGACCTAATTCTTCTTTTGCTTTATCTACGTTAAAGCTTTTTCCACTGTCTGATACATTGATTTGTAGATGATCTTCGTACATACCGAATCCTATTGTAATTTCTCCGTCCTCCCCCTCATTGTAAGCATGATTGACTGCATTTGTAACAGCCTCAGATGTTGCGATTTTTAAATCTTCAATATCTTCATACGAATATCCCATTCGACTCGCTATTCCCGAAAGAGTTAGACGAACCACTCCTACAAAATCAGGCTTTGAAGGGATTCTCATTTCTATATAGTCAACTTTCATTCGTTACTCACCTCCAGAAATATCTATGATTTCATGTAACCCAGTAATTGTAAATAATCGTTTTATTCTATCGTTTAAGCCGACTAATTGCAGGCTACCTTTATGTTTTCTTGTTGTTTTCAATATCCCTATAAAAACCCCGAGTCCTGTGCTATCTATATAGGACACCTCTGCTAGATCTATAACTAAGTGGCTGCCCGTTTCCTCCGCTAATGGAACAAGTTGATCTTTTAACTGAGGAGCAGTGAAAGCATCTACTTCCCCTTTTACAAAGATAAAACGAGTTAGGTCTTCCTGTTTAATTTCAAGCTGAAGATTCAATTCCATCTCTCCCTTACACTTATCTAGTTTTTTTATGGTAGTATGTAATCATCATCTTACATGTTTTATGTACCCGCAAAACAACAGTTATAAACCTAATTTCCTTAAAATAATCAATGTAAAATCATCACGAAGTACATAGTTCTGAAGTCTTTCAAGTTCTTTATATACATTTTCAACAATCTCTTGAGCAGTTAAGTGAATACTTTGTTGTACGAGCTTGACGATTTCTTCTCGTTCAATAAATCCTTTTTCGGTTCTTGATTCTGTTACGCCATCAGATAATAGAATAATCATGTCGTTATCTTCAAATTTTTGACGATATTCCTTATACTTATTTAACTTGTCAACACCGAGTACCATGCCACTTGGATCGATGTCAGAAAACCGATTGTCTTTTGAGGAATAGAAGAAGCCTGGCTCATGGCCAGCTGAAGAGTATGTAAATTCATTGGTGTATGTGTCATATATTCCATAGAACATGGTAATAAACATCGTAATATCAATATTTTGTTCAACGACTCTGTTCAGATTCTCCAAAACATAGCTCGGTTGATTTCTTGATTCAGGTAAGCTATCCATCGCGTATTTGATCATAGACATACAAAGTGCGGCAGGGATTCCTTTTCCGATTACATCTGCAACCGCAACACTGATACATCCGCTTTCATCCTCGACAAAATGATAATAGTCACCATTCATCTGTTTTGCCGGTACACTGATTGCCCCTATATCCAAGCCGTTCACAATAGGAATGGTAGTTCCAAGCAGCGTTTGCTGAACATTT
Organism: Bacillus sp. DJP31; assembly: GCF_049310945.1. Classification (NCBI taxonomy): domain Bacteria; kingdom Bacillati; phylum Bacillota; class Bacilli; order Caryophanales; family Bacillaceae; genus Bacillus; species Bacillus sp. DJP31. The sequence goes on from NZ_JBMERO010000013.1 coordinate 7,200, forward strand.
GCCGCTATTTCCATTTCAACATTCATTTCTTGTTGCTGAGTTTTAAGTATTTGATGTTCACGATACACAAGTCCATAACCCGTCATTACCTCAAGCAAAAGATCAAATGAATCAAGTACTTTTCTAGGTATATCAGGATAAAGATTTTGTAAGACGGTTTTATGGATATCCACAATCTCCTCAGGAGTAATCTCGTTTTCTATCGATTGTCTACTTAATTTCTGGCCCTTATATAAAAGCTGTTCATTTGAATCACGGAGATATTTTGTTAGTAGTTCCTCGTACTTATTCAACACTTTTTTCTGAGTCTCCAAAATTACTCCCCCTTTTTTCGGAAATAAACTTACGAGCAAATATCTGAATACTCCAAGGATATCACTACTTGTCTGCTTCCTACCGGGACTACTACCATGGTCTTGGTTGATTAATTTAGGTTAACGTACCCATTTGACAGAGATAATTTCTGTCCCTTTACCAGGCTCTGAATTCATTGAAAACTCATCCATCAATCTCTTCACTCCCGGTAACCCTGCACCTAGCCCTCCAGAGGTTGAAAAACAATCCTCTATTGCTCTTCTTATATCTGTAATACCAGGTCTTTCATCAGTGGCTCGAACTTTTAGACCTTTACCATCAATCAATGTTATTTCTTCAATGCAGATCATACCTTTCTCCGCATATAAATATATATTACGAGCTAACTCTGAAATTGCTGTCGTAATTCTTGCTTGATCTACCGTACCAAAGCCTAATTGTTTAGAGATATCTCGTCCAAGTTGCCTAGCAGCTAAGATGTCCCGTTCCAAAATAATTTTTACACAGGATTGGACTTCCATCTTCATTCCCACAATTCTGACTGAAGTTTCTCAAGTCCTTTTTAAGAAAAAGAGCTGTAGGAACATCACTAAATGTACCCTTATGTCCAGAGGAACATCCATAGCAACTAACTAGCTGTTAGAACAGCCTTCTTCCCATTAATATAGACTCGCTTACAGCATCACCGATCACTTTTTCAATGTATCTTAATAAAAAATCCTCTTTAATCTGAATAGCTGCCCGATCTTCTAGTTCACATTAAATAAATAGTAGTAGATACTGTATGAGCATATGGATTGGAATTCCCCATTCCCGACAACATTCTCCAGCTCCTTACCTACTATCGTTCAATTCGTCATAAGTAGAGTCAACTAAAAGCCAAACATGACTCCCACTAAGAGCTTACTTAAAACCTATTATTCCATGTCCCTAATTTACTTTCAATCATTTCCCCCTATCTTTATCCAAATTGAAATGTAAATTCTACTAAACAGAAAAGGACGAATGAAAAGCTCGCATTTCATTCGTCCTTTTCTGTTTGGGAACAAAGAGAGTGCGATTTGAATAACCTAAGAAAATCTACTCTAACCAAACCCCAATCAAAAAAAGCCACCTAGAATGCTCTAAGTAGCTCTTTGGCTTACCTATTAAAAGTCAATGAGTCCGAGGCTGATCTGCAAGGCTTCGTCTACTTTTTCCATCATTTCATCATCTAAATGAGTAATTTTGTCTGTCAATCGCTGTTTATCGATTGTACGAATTTGCTCTAGTAGTATGACAGAATCGCGCTCAAATCCATATCGCTTTGCATCAATTTCAACGTGAGTTGGAAGCTTAGCTTTTTGAATTTGGGCAGTTATTGCAGCAACAATAACTGTGGGACTAAACCGATTCCCAATATCGTTTTGTAAAACAAGGACTGGGCGGACGCCCCCTTGCTCGGATCCAACAACAGGGGAAAGGTCAGCAAAATACACGTCACCACGTTTAACAATCAAAGGATTACCCCCCGCTAACTAGACGTTCAACGGTGTGATCCGCTTCTTCTTCAGCAAGAAATGCTTCACATGCAATATTCAAATTGATTTTAGCCATCTCCATATATCCCCGTCTCATAGACTCACGGATATGACGCTTCTTTCTTTCTCTTAAATACATTTTCGTTGCTTGATAAATGATGTCACTATGACTGCCATTTTCTTGTTTAATGATACCGTCTAATTCACTGATTAGTGCTCTCGGTAATCGAACAATAATTTCAGTTGTTGTTGCGCTAGAATCGGTCACATTCATACACCTCCACCATCAACTACACACATATAAATCAATCCATTTTCAATCATAACACCAAATGCTTGTTTTTGCAAAGCAGTTCTACAAATCCTACCATATTATCTACTGTATATAGTAGTATTTATTCACTCAATCTTAAATCTTCTCTATTTATTTAGTGGTAGGTCATGTAGCAATGGATTCACCACATCAATGACCTCGTTATTTTTAATAAAAACCCTTGGAACACGATAGCTAATCATACAAGGGATTTCATAATTAATCGTATTAATTTCTTGTGCTATTTCATCAATTGAAATAAATTCCTGACCTTGCTCACCAATAAGGGTTACTTTCGTCCCTACCTCCACATGATTCGGGAGTCGAATCATAATTTGATCCATACACACTCGACCAATAATCGGCATACGTAACCCGTTCACTAAGACTTCACGGTTCTTTAAGCTCCTTACCCATCCATCAGCATAGCCAATCGGGACCGTTCCAACCCATTCCTCCTGATCAACTGTATAGGTTGCTCCGTAGCTTACTTTTTCACCTGCTGATACTTTTTTCACATGACTAATACAGCTGTGTAAGGAAAAAGATTCCTGCAAAGGAAAAGGTAACAATCCCTTCATTTCTTCAGAAGGGGATAGTCCATACATCGCAATACCCAGTCTAACTGCATGGAACATTTTTGTTGGAAATTGTAAGCTCGCCGCACTATTTCCACAATGAATCATAGGTGCGTTAACAGAAACCGTTCGAACGAAGTCTACCGCTACCTCAAATTTTGCATATTGAAAATCAAAATAGTCTGTGTCAATTTCATCTGCAGTTGCAAAATGTGTATACAATCCTTCTAACACCATCGTCGGGTTACTTTTAACAAAAGTCATCATCTCATTTAACTCTTCTGTTGTTTTAAGACCTAAACGCCCCATCCCAGAATCAAATTTTATATGAAGATTTAGAGAATTTCGAGGTGCAAGATGGTTGACTGCAAGTTGTAGCCAATCTAGCTGAAAAACAGTTACTGAGATATTGTGCTCAGCAGCTAGCGTTGCGTCCTCAGGACGAATAACTCCTAACACAAGGATCGGCTCTTTAATCCCACTTTTTCGCAAAGCTAAAGCTTCATCTAGAAAAGCTACCGCTAAATAGGACGCCCCTGCCTCAATGGCTGTTTTGGCTACTTGGACATCACCATGACCGTAAGCATTAGCCTTCACCACTGCAATTATACGAATGCTAGGGTCAAGATATTCCTTTATAGACTTAACATTATGATAGATACCATCTAATTGAACCTCTACCCATGTGTCACGGTAAAACGGTGACATTTTCACAACTAAACACGTCCTTTAACAATTCGCTCCAAACTAAATGTATATTTTTGATTATTGAACATGAGGGCTCTAATGTCAATCGTACCATCAATAGATAATTATTCTACATTAGATAATGACTACCATGCCTTAGAGCCAAAAAAAGGCCCAACTAGAACGTTTGGGCCTTAAGCTAAGAAAATATTATTTAATTGACTGACCTTGTACTGAACTTGCTACCATAATAAGTTCCTCTTGAGTCATGTCATTAGAAGCCAGCATATACTCAACACCATTATGAGACCAAGTAAGAGAGTTTTCAGATAGAGCTCCTACTGTGAAGCCAAGGTCAACCGGTTCACCACTCACCATTGAAGTAGTCGTGACTTCTGCTATACGAGCACTTTCTTGGATAAGCGTAAAGGATTTATCGTTTCCACCAAATGTCATGACAAAACGCTTGCCGTTCTCTGTTTCTAGTTCCTTATCGCCAACAAGCTTAACACCATCCGGCATTTCGAAAGGGTATAACTTCTCAAATGGAGCCTTTTCTTCCTGTCCTGCCATCGCCGGAACACCAGCTCTTGACATGTTATTGCTCATATCAAAGGCATTTTTGTCAAAGCTTGCATTGAATTCAATACTAGTGAACTCCACTTGTAGTAATGCATTACGGTCAGCATCCATCACCTTGACCATTACAGGTGTTAAATCACTCTTATTTAGAGTAATTTCTTGTAGTGGGATTGCCTTACTGTTTTTATAATTCGTCTTTGTTTCGAATACATAATGAGTATCAGTTGCTTTAAAGGTTGCTTCTTTATCTTCTAGAATATCTTTAACTAATGATTCGTAAAGATAGGCTTGGCTGCTATTTTGAGGCCATTCACTTTGAAAACGGAAGCTCTTATTTAATGCTGGTGTTAAAACAAATACACCTTCATCATTACGTAAAATCATCTGGCTTTGCTCTTTTGCCGTATTCTTTAAATTTACTCGGTAGTAAAGTGGAGTCTGATGCCAAATTTCAACCTCATAAACTTGCTCTTCACTTCCGGTTTGCAACGTCATCTTCGCATTTGCCTTATAACTAGTAATCTCATCCATCTTTGCATCTAAAGCCTTTACCACATCACCTTGACTCTTTGCACCACACCCCGCTAAAGCAAGGATCACTAGCATTGCTAGTAAAAATAAACCTAACTTCTTCTGCATGTCTCCAACCCCTTTGTCTCATACTAAAAAATTAATTCCCAATAGAATGATATGAGACAAAGTGTCCGAATATGCAGACTAGCTTGACGAGCTTTCAATTATTACTTGAGCCACTGCATATTCCTTACTGTGAGATATGGATAAATAAGTACCTTCAGTAAATGGCTTGGAGAAAAACGGCTTGCCTAGAGGGTCCTGAACAATTTCAATATCGGTGAATTGAAGGCCTTTCCCAATGCCAGTTCCCATTGCTTTTGAAAAGGCTTCTTTTGCAGCAAATCTACCAGCCAAATACTCTGCCTTTCTCTTACCTTGTAGCCATTCATATTTTTTTATTTCTCTCTCTGTTAAAATCCGCTGAACAAACTTTGGCATCCTAGCTGCTAAATCCTCCACCCTGTGAATCTCAATAATATCTATTCCAATTCCCTTAATCATTTGTTACCTCTTTCTTTTTTAAAGTTATAAAAGCTATCATGTAGGAGCATATAGTGTACATATGTTAAGATGAAAAGCAGAAGCACCCGGTTTAGTCTCTGGCATAGCGAATCCAGTAAACTCTAATCGGTGTTGTAGGCAAGACACACATCCAATTCATAAAGATCTTTATTTTTAAAAGAAAAGGAGTCGGTTTATGTTTTTACGAACTGAAAGCTTCCGTACGTTTATCCGCTACTATCCTATTGTATCATTTCTAGTGGCTCTCCATTTCTTATTATGGATTAGCTTCTACCTACCAGGCGGAAGGCTTCTTTATGAGAATATGGTAGGCTGGAATATGTTCATTGCTCACGGTGAATGGTGGAGACTCTTTACTCCAATGCTCCTTCATGCTGGCTTTGCTCATGTTTTATTTAATTCCTTCTCTTTGGTTCTTTTCGGTCCAGCACTTGAAAAGTTACTAGGTAAGACTAAATTTATAGTCGTTTATGTAGGCGCAGCTTTTATTGCAAACGTCGCCACATTTTTTCTTGAGTCTCCTGATTTTTCACATGTCGGAGCATCTGGTGCCATTTATGGTCTTTTCGGAGTATATCTATACATGGTGCTATTTCGTAAAGAATTAATTGATCAGGCAAACTCACAGATCATCATCACAATACTGGTAATTGGTTTGGTTATGACATTTGTGGGTGGTAACATCAATGTTCTTGGACACATCTTCGGATTTGTTGGGGGCGCAATACTGGCACCTCTTGTTTTACCAAAGATGACCAGTCATCACTCATACGCCTACTCTTCAAAACCTACTTTTGAAATGAAAAATTTCAAAGTGAGGCTTCCAAAGAAGTTTGATCGAAGTGCAATCGTTTGGATTATACTTGGAATTCTAGTGATTTTGGGGATCTTTGCTCGTTAAAAAAGCAACCGATTTTTACATCGGTTGCTTTTTCTCATATGTTTAGCTCCAGCACCCAGCACCCCAAGGTCAAATAACCTGAATCAAATAAAAGGGAAAGAGCACCCTTTTCTTCAATTTTAGAACATTTGCTTTTCAGGGCTAATCAGAGTGCTTGCGCTTTTCTCATACGAATACCATTCATATAACTCTAACGCGTGGGACTCATCCACATCCACCACTTTAAAATGCTTGCCTGCTGATTTAGATTGAGTGGAAACAATGATCGAAGATACGCTGACTTTTCTTTGGAAGTAAGAATGAGTAAGATGAAAAGCTTGAATTCTGTTTTTTCTTGCAAAGACGGTATGACGATTAAGAAAGCGATAACGTAGCTTTAGACGATTTCCCTCTGTAATCCATCCAGCTTCGCTGTGCATCATTGCACCTAGAATGACGGCTAACGGGAGTAAAATCAGACTAATATACCCCCATGGATTTAGGAAGAAGCTTACTAAGATCACGATTATACTAGTAGGAATCACTAGACGAGTAATGTAACGTACCTTTGCCCTTTTTGGAAGCGGATGTAACTCCTCATCCATCATAAACTCAGGCGTAAACATAACTAAAAGCTGTGAGACCTTTTTTATTGGAATAATGGGTAGAAGGACGGTTGAATAATCCTCCCCTTTCCCAGTAGCACCACCAGCAACCTCGATATAAACAGTTGCATAACCTAGAAATTGACGAACAAAATTTTCTTGAATTCGGACAGCTTGAATTCTATTAATCGGAATGGTCAGCTCTCTTTTTTCAACCAATCCTCTTGTAATGAATAAATTAACTCCCTTTTTAGTAAGCTTATAGTTGCCGAACTTAATGGAAGTACTCACTATGGAGATCACCCAAGAAAATAAAACAACAAAAAATATCCCCATAGAAATCAGAACAAATCCTGATTGAATGACTTCTTTAGCTAGACTGTAAACATATTCAGTTGGTAATAGTTCATCAAATTGTGTTAAGAAGGCAATTATAGCAGAGATGACAACTCCTATTCCTCCTGTTGTCGAAGCCATTATAAACAGATCCCTTGAGCCCAATGTGAACTTTTCAAGTTCCTGAACTTCTTCATTTAGGTCATCCGAAGTACTTTTATTTGTAAGCGTCATTCGAAGCACTTCCGCTTCCTCTGACGTAATGGCAGAAAGGACAGCTTCTGCTTCATCACCGCCACCTGCAGTTTCAATTTGTATCTTCACAAGCCCAAATAAACGTTGAATAAGACCCGCGGAAACATCAATTGTTTGAATTTTTTCAATGGGAATATATCGTTTCTTTCTTACGAGGATCCCGTGCTCAATTCGAAGTTCTCCCTCCTCCACTCTATATGTAAAGCGATACCACGAAAGGATTCCAAAAATGAGCATTCCGACAACAATACCAGTTACACCTAAATAATATAGTGCTCCCATAAGACTGTTTTCGCCTCGTCCATTAATAAAAAAGAAAATCAGTAAAGGTAGAGCAATCTTTCGGAGTGATCGAAGAAACCTTATTACAGCAGCAACAGGGTGTAGCCTTTTCGGTCTATTCATCATAATCAGTCACTCTTGCTAACTGAGAAATACGATCACGCAATTGATCAGCCTCTACCACATCCAATGCTGGAATCTCATGAACAGTAGCTGCTGTTGATATGGTAACAGTAGCAAGATTAAACCTTCTTAATAAGGGACCTTGCCTCGTATCAACGTGTTGTACTCGAACCATAGGAATCAGCGATCTTTGTACCGTAAAAACTCCATGCTGTATATCAACTTCAGAATCATGTACCTCATACTTCCACTTTCTCCATTCAAGTTTGGAATAAAATACAATGTTAAAGAGAGACAAAGCTACTATCAGTCCAAGAAGAGAATAGCCGATCCATAATGGTATGGGAAAAATATAGGAAATTACAATTAAACCAACACACAAAAAAATAAATAGTGCCATGGTTATACTTGAAGATATTCGCCAAACGGTTAAGGCTCGACCATTTAACTGATTTGCCGGTTCCTTTCTCATAAAAACGCTCCTTACATATAATCACTTTATCTTTACTATATCAGAAACTGAATGGATATTATCTGCATTTTGAAAATCAAAATATTAAAGAAAAACAAAAGTGGAATCATTCACTTTTTCAATCCCCTTTTCTCCCAGAAGTTCCTCCATCAAACGAAACAGGGCATCATCCTTCATTTTTGCCTCGATCATACAATCAATTTCTTTAACAGATCCTTTTATTTCATGTAAAAACCTCAAAAACATTTTAGAATCAATATAATCTGCATGTGCTCGGAAATCTTTTTCATTTCTTGGGCTGCTGATGTGCATTTTTAAGGGAAGGGGTGAAAAAGACCATGTTTGAATGATACGATCCCAAGATGATCTCCAGTCCTCGTCCTTAAAATTAGCTAGATGGTGATGATAATCAAAAACGAGCGGAATACCGAGCTTTTCACAAAGATAAAGGGTGTCCTCTACATGAAAAGTTACATCATCATTTTCAAGCATAACCATCCTCTGAATCGATTGGGGAACAAACTGCCAATTATGTATAAACTGCTCTAGTGATTTTTCTTTATCGTTGTATCCTCCACCGACATGCATCACACAGCGGTGCTCTAGATCTATATTCATCCCTGTTAAAAGAGCTTCGTGCATCTGTAAGGTTTTGATAGACTGATTTAGTAAGTCCGAATTAGGTGAATTCATAATGACAAAATGATCAGGGTGGAAATCTACTCTCATGGAGTGCTTCGTGATCCACTCACCTAAGGCTAACAAGCTGTCCTTTAATGCATCTATAAAGTCCCATTCCGGAAGATCTTCATGATTGGCAAGGGGAATCAGCTTAGAGCTTAATCTGAAAAATGAGATATCATGCCCACTATTATGTTTTAACAATCTCAAGCAATTCTGCAAATTCGATATCGCAATTCGATTTAATTTATGTATGGCAGCTTCGCGATTCTTCAATCGACTAAACTGTGCATAAGTCATCGTTTGCGAAGGTGAGCAATTCTGCAGATGAACACTCATTGCTACATATCCAAGTCTAACTATTGTCATATGGGCCTACCTCTTTTTTCAAATAGTATACCCTTGGATGAGTTGAAACTTGCTAAAGTTTCACTCTTTAAACAGAAAAATGACGTAGTGAAATCCACTACGCCATTGACTTTTACTACTGTTGTTCTTGCTTAGTGCCTACACGGCGTGTTGCTGGTCTTCTACTACCGTTAGAAGAAGATGATGATGATGAAGATGACGGGCGACTTCCTTTAGAACGGTCACGGTCTCCACCACGATCGCGGTCTCTACTACCACTTCCGCTGTTACCTGTTCTTCCTTTATAACCACCTTGACCACCACCACTACCATAGCCGCCTTTGCCTTTTGAAGATTTTCTCTCTTTGGCAACAGTCGGTGGCTCTGAGGTTAATTTAATAGGTGTATCGTCTGGTTCTTTCGTCATTAATCGAAGAGCTGCTGCAATGATAGAAACAGAATCATTCTCTTCTAGCAATTCTTCAGCCGTACGCTTATAGAAAGAAAGATCACTCTTCTCTAGAGTTGAAAGCAGCTTTTCAATAACAATCTTTTGCTGACCTTCTAATGCTTCGTCTAAAGTCGGAGCTTTCATCTTCTCAATTTTGCGATTCGTTGTTTTTTCAATATTTCTTAATTGAGACATCTCTCTTGATGACACAAATAGCAAAGCAATACCATGTTTCCCCGCTCTACCTGTACGACCGATACGGTGAACATAAGACTCAGGATCTTGTGGAACGTCAAAGTTGTATACGTGAGTGACACCTGAAATATCTAGACCACGAGCTGCTACATCTGTTGCAACAAGGATTTCAATTGTGCCTTCTTTAAATTGACGAAGAACAGACATACGCTTAGCTTGTGTCATATCTCCGTGAATTCCTTCTGCTGCATATCCACGTGTTGTCAAAGCTTCTGCAAGCTCGTCAACTCTACGCTTTGTACGACCGAAGATGATAGCTAGTTCTGGCGATTGGATATCCAAAAGACGAGTTAACGTATCAAACTTCGTTTTTTCATGTACTTCTAAGTAGAACTGCTGAATATTTGGTGTAGATAATTCTTTTGCTTGAACCTTTACAATTTGAGGATTATTCATAAAGCGCTCTGCAATTCGTTGAATTGGAAGAGGCATTGTCGCTGAGAAAAGTAGAGTTTGACGCTCAGCTGGAACCTCTGAAAGAATGGCTTCAATATCCTCAATGAACCCCATGTTTAACATTTCATCTGCTTCATCCAAGACAACTGTTTGGATATTTTGTAGACGTAGTGTTTTTCTGTTGATGTGGTCAATCAGACGACCAGGAGTTCCAACAATAATGTGTGGTGGCTTTACATTTTTCAAAGCACGAATTTGACGGGAAATATCTTGACCACCATATATAGGTAGAACACGAACTCGCTTTGCAGATCCAATTTTATACAGCTCTTCAGATACTTGGATTGCTAATTCTCTTGTAGGTGCAATAACAATTCCTTGAATACGATCTTCTGCAATGTCGATCTTTTCGAGCATTGGAATACCAAACGCTGCCGTTTTACCTGTTCCTGTTTGTGCTTGCCCAATAACATCATGCTTTTGTAAAGCAATTGGAATGGTCTGTACCTGAATTGGCGTTGCCTCTTCAAACCCCATTTTACTAATTGCTTTCATTAAATCTTCACTAATTCCTAAATCTTGAAATTTACTCAATCTGACATTTCTCCTTTATTATTCAGTACTTTTTTTATTGCACGTGTGGAAATTGACCTTTTACAAATTCCGTACACTCATGAATTTCATTTATTAAGTAATACTACTACATATATATTTTTACCTATATAAAGAAAAAGCATTCCCATTTTGGAATGCTGGAAGTTGTAAAAAGTGGCATATTCCAATCACTATTCTTCATCTTACCATTTTTTATTCTTTATTACAACATTCTCTATTTTTTTACGTTTCAACTGAACTGTGATAAAATCAAAAAAGCATGGGTAATAGTAGGTTTTCCATCGTCCTAATAGGACTAAAAAATATTTAAGTAGGTGCGATATGGGTGTTAAATTAATTACGGATAGCAGCGCTGATTTACCAAAAGATCTAAAAGAGCAATATAATATAGATGTTGTACCTCTGAATATTCAATTTGGAGACCAACATTTTAAAGCTGGAGTGACCATTGATAATCATACATTTTATCAAATGATGCGTGAATCTAAAGATTTACCTAAGTCAGCATGTCCTGCTCCCTATGATTTCCTAGAGTCATTTAAAAAGACTTCTGAAGAAGACGAATTAATTGTTTTGACGATTTCAAAAGCATTAAGTGGTACATATGACAGTGCTGTCCTAGCTAAAAAGATGCTTCTAGAAGAGCAACCAAACCGAAAAATTGAAGTGCTTGATTCAAGCACTGGCTCGCCTGGTATGGTTCTCCTTAATGTACAAGCAGCACGAGACATTGAAGCTGGGAAATCATTTGAAGAAGTGGTAGAAGCTTTAAAGGAAGCCATCTCTAGAACCAATACATTTATCTTATTAGAAACACTTGAGAATGTGATAAAAGGCGGCCGACTTGATCGCTTTAAAGCTACCATTGCAAACGTTCTAAACATAAAAATATCCCTCCGCGTTGATTTAGAAGGGAAAATTGAAGTATTTGAAAAAGTCCGAGGAGATAAAAAAGCACTACGTCGCTTCATCGACACAATCGGTGAATACACAAAGGAATTCGAAGAGAAGATTGTCACTCTCTCACACAGTAATTGTGAAGAGAAGGGCCGAGCAGTTTTAGCAGAAATTATGTCTAAATATCCTTTTAAAGAAGGAATCTTAACTGAGATGGGCCCACTGATCGGAACCTATGCCGGTGAGGGTGGAGTCGTCATATCCTTTCAAGGTCCGAGAAGAAATCAGAAGGTGTAAATCTTAAAAACTTGGTTCTACTTGGAACCAAGTTTTTTATGTTCTAGGCCAGAAAGGATAGAAAACTTTTTCGATCATATATCCTCTCATGGAAAATCCTTCTTTCTCTTCCATCAGATTTTCTGCAAATTACACCCTCAACTAAAAAAGATGACAGCAACGATTAGCCGTCACCCTTCAGAGCTTCTACAACTTCTTCGAGCTTCATCCCTCGAGATGCTTTTACCAGAATTGCATCCTTTTCACCAATAACTGAAACTAGCTCCCTAACCAGCTCATTCTTATCCAAAAACGACTTTACTCGGCCAACTCCAAGCTTTTCCTTTGCACCACGAGCAATCCACTGTCCTAGGTTTCCATACGTATAAACGTAATCTACTTTAGTAGGATCCACTGTTTTTCCTGTTTCCAGGTGGAACTCTTCTTCGAGGTCCCCTAGCTCAAGCATGTCGCCTAAAACTAGATATTTTTCCCTATATCCCTCAAGGTCCTGCAGCAATTTGATTGCAGCCTTCATTGAAGTCGGGCTAGCATTATATGCATCATTAATGATTGTACTCCCATTTCTACCTGGAATAACTTCGGCTCTCATTTGTGTCAGCTCTAGCTTAGATAATCCACTAACGATGTCCTTTAACGGAACGTCAAAAGCCTGCCCCACTGCGACAGCAGCCAATGCATTATATACATTATGCTTTCCGAGTACAGGGATATAAAATGATTGCAGGGCTTTGTTGCTACTGAAAGTTGTTCCACTCCGGTCTTGCATCACGACATTAGGATAATAATCGTTTGTGTTCTCCTGCCCAAAGGAAATCAATTTGGCATGTTCATATCGACCAACACGCTCTTGTAATAGCGGTTCGTCACCGAAGTAAATAAGGGCGCCATGATCCTTTAAGCCTGCTGTTATCTCTAGTTTAGCCTCAGCAATTTCTTCTCTAGATCCTAAATCCTGTAAGTGTGATTCTCCAATATTCGTGATAATAGCCGCATCTGGTTCAGCAATCTTGGATAGTAATTCAATTTCCCCTCTACTACTCATTCCCATTTCGAGAACTAAAACCTCTGTATCCTCAGCAGCTTTTAAAATAGATAAAGGTAAACCAAGATGATTGTTTAAATTTCCCTCTGTTTTTTGTACATTAAATACACTAGACAAGACCGCGTATACCATATCTTTTGTTGATGTTTTCCCATTGCTTCCCGTTACCCCGACAACTTTCACATTCAATTCGTTTCGATAGGCTTGCGAGAGTTGTTGAATGGCGGCTACCGTGTCTTCAACCATAATCAGCGGAACATCCTTCGGGTAATCAAGTTCATTCTTCTCCCACAAAGAGGCCACTGCCCCCTTTTGAAAAGCATCCTTCACAAACTTATGGCCATTAAAACGCTCACCTTTAATAGGAATAAATAGCTTTCCAGCTAGGTCGTCTCGGGAGTTGATGGATACACCATGAATAGACAAATTAGACTCCCCAACTAGTTCTGCACCATGTATCATTTGTTGCAAATCATGTAATGTACGCTTTATCAAAAAGATCACTACCCCTTTTCTGAAAAAGAAACACCATTTACTAGAAATGGTGTGTTCTTTTTAAAATGTATGTTTGATCTGTTGTTTTTCTTCGTGTCTCTCGAGCGCAAGGCCGACTAGTCTCTCAATTAGTTCTGGGTAGGAAACACCTGTGTTCTGCCACAATAGTGGAAACATACTAAACGGCGTGAAACCTGGCATTGTGTTTACTTCGTTGATAAGAAATTCACCATCTTCTGTTAAAAAGAAGTCTGCTCTCACAAGTCCTGCACCATCAATGGCTTTAAACGCACGGATTGCATCTACTTTAAGCGTCTCGTATTGCTCTTCTGTAATATCTGCTGGAATGATTAACTCTGTATTTCCATCTTCATACTTGGCCGTATAATCATAAAAGTCTTTTTTCGGTGCAATTTCACCAGCTACCGAGCACTCTGGATCATCATTGCCGAGAATTCCAATTTCAATTTCACGCCCAACAATGCCTTCTTCGACGATGACTTTTCGATCAAATTGGAAGGCCTCCGCGCATGCTACCACTAATTCCTCGCGGTTTCTGCATTTACTGATACCTACGCTTGATCCAAGGTTTGCCGGCTTCACAAAGCAAGGATAGCCTAACTTCTCTTCAATTTCTCCAGAAAGCTCTTCTTTCTTTCTTTCCCATTCCTTACGAATAAATGAAACATACTTTGCCTGCTTTAAACCAGCTACAGCAAATAAGTTTTTCATAAATACCTTATCCATTCCAGCTGAAGAGGATAGTACACCATTTCCAACGTAAGGAATATTCATTAGTTCTAAAAGGCCTTGAACCGTTCCGTCCTCACCATTTGGTCCATGTAATAATGGAAAGATGACATCTATTGTTTGTTCTTCGTTTGTTTTTTGTGTTGGAAATAACTCTCTGTTTAAGGCAACTGGAGATATTGTATTTCCAGCAGTCGATAGTTCTAGTGCCTTCACATTTTCCGCAGGTCCTTCTAGCTGCCCGCCTCGAACCCACTCTCCGCTATCTGTGATGTAGATAGGGTTTACTTCAAATTTGGTTAAATCCAATGCTTTTGTCACAGCAAGTGCTGTTTGAAGTGAGACTCTATGTTCAGCCGATTTTCCACCGTATAAAAGACCTAATTTTATTTTCATTATTGTTCCCCCCAGTTAGTATATAACCACAGCTTCACTGCGGAAACCCTTATGACACAGGTCAAATACATCTCAAATTGGACGTAAACCATCTTTATGATTATACATCTTTCTTGTAAAAATATATATGATACTTACTGCTCGTTTCAACACAAACCACTAGTTTTTACTTGCATAGCTCTCAATCAGAGGAATCAGAATCTCTTCAACCTTACCAAAGTTAAATCCGGATTGCTTGGCCTTAAATGCACAAATACTCCAACTGCCCCGCATGCTGTAAGGAGTAGCGATTCCTATTGGCCATTCATCAGACTCGATAACATCCGCCTTTTTCCCTGTTGCTTTCTCGATTTCACTCACAAGTTGCCTGTGTGTCCATTGCCCATCAAGAGCTGCATTCCACACTCCTACCTTGTCATTTTCCCCAAGCCAAAATAGGAATTGAGATGCTTTTTCTGACGAAATAAAACCTAAACCATAGTCTAAATTATGTATTCCAATTTGTTGACCATTCTGAGCTCGATCGACGATTACCTTTAACCGATTGGTGTAATCATCTGGACCCACAACTAACGGAAAACGAACAATAGAAACAGGAACAGGCGAATTCTCTAGTAAATAAGCCTCACATGCTCGTTTAGCCTCCTGATAGCCAGCCAATCCAGGATATTGTGTTCTGTCTTTTAAGTCATACTGAAATGTTGCCGGGTCAAAATTTTCTTCAACATGCTGTAATCCAAACTCATAAACAGCCATGGTTGATGTGAAGACGTACTGCTTAATACTGCGCTTCACAACGTCTAGAACATCCTTCACCTCTAGTGGTGAATAAGCTGTCTGATCGTAAACGACGTCCCACTTCTTGCCTTGTAGTCCTTGCTGAATAGTTTCTTTTTTTGCCCGGTCAAGCTCAATTCGTTTCACACCATCGCCAAAAGGATCTGCTGCTTGCCCTCTTGTTGCAATGGTTACCTCCACCTCATGACTTAACAATAGCTGCACAAGTCTCTTCCCGAAAAACATTGTTCCCCCTAAAACTAATGCTGTTTTCACTTTATTTTCCCCCAATTTTCGGAAATTTGGTTTTTATGTTTTTGACTCCCTTGCGATACAGGTCAGCATCATTTTCCTTAAAATCTGCTGAGCCATATCTATACTGCCGGTATATTTTTAGAACTTCAAGTGAATTGGGGTCCGATAACCCTATTCTCTCAAACCATTCCTCAGCTGTTTCAGAAGGCATTCGTTCTTTCCCTCTTTTTTTCATATAGATTTGTAGCTTATGAAATTGAATTCTCACTTCGTTTTTTCCGGTACCACTATATAGAGTTTGCTTCAACTCTTTTAGCGGTCTGAAAAAGGAACCTCGATTACTTAATTCCTCCCCCAATAGGATACTACTTCCATCCACCCCTTCCTTTAGATGCTTTCGAGTCAAATAAAGGATAAGACCGACAACGGTTACGATAACAAAAATAAAAATATATAGCATAACTTGGTCAAAAGTTCCGTCTTGAGCTTCATTTACACTTGTAAAGGGTTCATCCTGAATTTCACTTAGGCTTGCTGCAATCTCCTTATAGCCCTCATCACCCGGTTTGAATTTCTCAATCAACCAGGTAAGAGGGTAGCTAAATAGTAAGGCAACTCCTTGCCCTAAATAAGGGAAGGTTGACCGAAGAACATATAGACCACTTTGAAAAACGGCGATGATCAAAACAAAAGAGATTGCCAAATAAAGAAGTAACATTTGATAACTTTTTTTCATAAAGTACCATTGGTTTTTTCGAAGCTGAATAAGGATTCGAATTGCCAGAAATAAAAATAAAAGTACTAAAAACCAGCTCACATATTCTTGTAAAAAATCTCGATTAACCATCAACAAGCCAAAAGTAGAAGCTAGTACAATGCTTAACCAAATTCCTTGACTTTCTATATAAGGCTCTTTTATATGTGCATACATTCGCCAGCAGCTAAAAAGAACAACAGCTGCAATCGTTATGTAGCTATTCCCAACTTGGTAAAGAAGAAAGAATTGAACAACCGGAATCAGCGCATAAACTCCATAATGTACTTGACCTAATTTAAGCTGAATCCATCTTATAGCGATAATAGGCCATAGATAAATAGTCAGTAAATGAAGAGGATTTATAGTATCTGTTACAACTCTTGATAACATGAAGAAGCTGATCACTTCAAATAAACACATGAAGAAAAACAGTAGAATCGATAACCGTTCCTGTTTGTTTAACATCGAGTTAATGTCCCTCCAATTTCCGCAGAATTCAGCTCGTAAATCGGTACGGAATGAACGTGATGATTAGGTACAGACCGAACCATCTCTTGCTTTGAAATTCCACACAAAATGATACACGTTGATTGACGTAAGCTTAACTCTACTCTATTTAGAAATGGCTCCATTTTTACTGATGAGCTTGTTTGGTCGATTCGAGCTAATAGCTCTAATCCCCTAATACAGTGCTCATTTCCTGATCCTTCTTCTAAATGGAGGATTTGGAGTTTATTCTTGGCTAAAATGTTTACAAACAGCTCAAACGTTGCCCCAATCCCCACCGCCCTTTGAAACAAATAGGCAAGATGACTAAGTCGGTTTTCTAGATCACTAGATACAGAGAATGTAAATCGATCATTTTTTTCTTCTTCCATAATGTTTAAAAGGAATGTCCATTTTTGATACGTCGTTTTCTCTAAGATTTTCGTTTGTAATATCCCTGTTCTTGCCGTTGCCTTCCAATGAATCTGCTGAAAAGAGTCTGGTGGTGTATAATCACGCACTCCTGAAATCAGGGTAGGATCCTGGTAATACGAATAAATTGTAGGTTGGTTACCAATCTCATTTGATACTAATGCGTCGACTCCACTTACCGACTGTAACTTTGGCAAAACGAGAATTTCCGTTTTAAAGAAAGGTTTATACAAGAAACCCGTACTCCCTAAAAATAAAGGATCGAAGACTTGCAGTTCAATATTACGTAAAACAGCTCTTCCTCTTTTATTCGCGCTAATCTCTAACTCGTATTCTTCTCGACCACTTGAGATATCAAAAAAGAATTCGGTCGTCTCTCTTCTTTCTAGTTTATTTCTAGCATTCTGTATATGAATGACATTTCCTGTTTGAAAAGATAGCTTTCCATAATAAAGTTGGATAATACTTTTACCCGTTATTTTGAAAGGTATCTTTACGACTTCATCTGGAAAAAGACGTACTGTCTTACGAATATTTTTCAATTGAAGTGTCACGTATTTATGATAAAAATGTGAAAACACAAACACAACAATTATACTCACTAGCATAATAGATAACGTCAGGGAGAGCATGAAATAATTCCAGATTGATAGAAACACAACTAATAAAAGGAGAGCATTTTCCCGTTCTGTTTTAAAGGTTTCCTTCGTCCACTCCTGCACGTTAAACTCCAGCCTCTACCGGTGCTTCAGAGGTTTTCATGATCTCCTCGATAATTTCATGCTTTGTCGCACGAAGGCTACCCTCCATATTGAGTTGAAGTCGATGACTTAACACGTATGGGGCCACCTTTTTCACATCGCCAGGAGTCACATAGTCCCTACTCTCTAGAAGAGCTTTGGCCTGTGCTGCCTTCATAAATGCAAGTGTTCCACGAGGACTCACACCTGCTCCCACATATTCATGATCTCTCGTTTTGTGGACAATCGTTAGTATGTATTTTTCCATATCGTCTGATAAAAGAACCTTTTGTACCTGCTCCTGAAGCGAAATAAACTCTTCAATAGAAGAAAAGTAGGGTTCAATATTTTGCAAAGGCTCTGTTAAACGGTACATCTTCATCATTTGTTGTTCCTCATCAAAGCTTGGATACCCCATTTGAATACTCATAAAAAAGCGATCAAGCTGAGCATCGGGTAATGGAAATGTTCCTTGTGATTCTAGTGGGTTTTGAGTCGCCAACACAAAAAATGGTGCAGGTAAAGCTACGGTCTCATTGCCAATCGTGACTTGGCGCTCTTCCATCGCCTCTAGTAAACTGGATTGTGTTCTCGGAGTTGCACGGTTAATTTCATCGACTAATAATACATTCGCCATAACAGGACCCAAACGGATCTCAAATTGTTTTTCCTTCGGGTTGAAAAATTCCACACCCGTCACATCGCTCGGCAAGACATCCGGTGTGAATTGAAGTCTTCTAAACTGACCTCCTAAAAGCTTTGAAATGGTTTTCGCCAGCATCGTTTTCCCAGTACCTGGTACATCCTCTAGTAATACATGCCCCCTGCAAAGCATTGAAATAAAGATTAATTCTGTTGTTTCCTCTTTCCCAATCACTACTTTACTTACTGCTTCCCTTAGATCGTCTCGAATGGTTGAAATAGACATGATTGATTTTCCTCCGTTATTTAAATTTTGTAATATTATTATACTATTAATTTGATTTAGGGGGAATTTGGAAGTCAGGTAGATCTTTAATATGTAAAAAAGGGTCTTCAAGAGTTTACTAGTTGATTAGTAGAGTCCCCAAACTATTTCAATATTCGCCGGAATGATCATCTCTTTTTTCCATTTATTCATTTATCTCTACTCCATTCCCATACTCTATGAATGAGTCAATTTCACTAATCAAATTTCCTATTTTAACTACTTGTTGCTTCAATTTACTCTTCTTCTCCTGTAATAGATCTTCTAAATCATCCAATGAACGCTTTTTAACAACCTCCAGCATTTATTGAATTGAAAAATCAAAATTACGCAAGTAATATAACAACCTCACCGTTAAATATGAATTGTTGTCATAGTTAGCATAATGGCTAGTGGGATTCACATAAACAGGTTCCAATAGCTTAATCTCAGCGTAGTAACTCAGCGTCTCTTTCGTCAGTTCTGTCATCGATGCAAACTCACCTATGCGACAAATCATTATCCCCCTCTCGAAACCTACTATAAACTATGTGGTGCACCACAGTGTCAACTATCAAAAATACTAGCGATGTTAAAATAATCAAAGATATTTTATATTCATATAAATATACATAGAGATCTAGAATAAATAGAGTTTCGCAGTAATAAATATAGATATAGGACCATTCTAGGAGGTAGTAGCTTTGAAAAAAGTGGTAATTATTGCTATAACAATTCTGGTCATATTAAACATAATGTACTTTATTACGACCACCTCACCGTTATAAAGACTATTGAGTCATAGAGAGTTACTGGTTAGAATGGAAATGCGATGTTAGTCTTGCGATTGATATGTGTTAATTAAATAAAAAACTTAGCCAATTAATTATTAGCTAAGTTTTTTACTATTTTTAAAGCATCTTTAATTTGTAACATTACTTTTTCAAAATTGGTTTCTATATTTGGAACTTCCGTTTCGTTTTCTGTAAAGAAATCTGAAAAGTTTTGTCCTATATATCTTGGGGCAACGTGCATATGATAATGTGTTAAATCATTAAAGATACCGCCACTTTGATAGATTGTTATTCCATCTGGATTGTAAACCAATTTTAGAGCTTTCGAAATTAGTATGGAAGCCTTCATTACTGCACTTGAAGTTTCACGATCAAATTCGTCGACATCTAAGTAATGTTGTCTAGGTAATATCAGTGTATGCCCATTATTAAAGGGTTCATGGTCTAAAATGTAGATGTTTGTTGCTAAATTTACATCCTAAACAATTATATTCTTTCTCCATATTTTCAAGCTCCTATTTCGTTGTTAAAAGTGAAGTTCGTCAAAATTGATATAGGAAAATCTATTATCCTTAGAGGATTTATGTTTTTCGATTTGCTTTTTTAGTCTCTATTCAATCTCCACCGTAAACGGATACGTATACACTTCTCCGTCAATCTGGAACTCAGCCCATAGCTTAAAAATGCCCGATTCAGCAAATTCTGTTATGAACTTTGTTTCATCTTCATTGGCTGGATGAACGTGAACAAATTTCTCTCCCATTTCATCCAATATAACCACATGTCCCATTGCCCCTAGGTACGGCTGTAAATTTTCGCCATTTGGAAATACAAATGATAGTGTGATCTCCTCGTTTGCTTTTAAGGATGTTGGGTTGAATTCAACTTTTACTCCATTTACTGTTTTACTGAGTTCTGTATCAGTCTTTAAACTTGTATGTCCGTGACTCTCTCCTTCTTCACCGATGGTAAAGGTTTGAGGGTCAACGCTGTAAGATAAATCTCTAGGTTTGATATCTATAAAGGCTTTATAAGTGCCTTCTTCTAAGGACTTTACCATCACAAATTCCCCTGGCTCGACTTCTTCTGGGTGGAGGTGAAAATATTGATCTAGATGCTCATCTACTACGATGAGATGAAGTAGTTTTTCATGGTTGACTTGAAGTTCGACAGGATTCCCTTCCTGATCTTTTAAAGAGATGTTCATTTCTGTTGATGTCGCTTCAAACTGAACATTTACCGTACTATTACTACTAGCTGTCCCATTCGAATCGTATCCTTCACCTTCTGTTTCACTCGCTCCACCATGACCTCCATGACTATCATCTGAAGCAGTGGAGTCACTTGGAGAGCTCACGGCAGCATAGATAGAATATCCAATAACTACAACTAGCAAATACCCAACTGCTGATAACGCCCATTTTTTCATCTATCTTCACTCCTTAAAATTTCACCTTTTGTAACCGAAGCGCATTTAATACAACTGACACAGAGCTAAATGCCATTGCCGCTCCCGCTAACCATGGAGCCAAGAATCCTAAGGCTGCGATTGGAATGCCTATTACGTTATAGCCGAAGGCCCAGAATAAATTTTGCTTTATATTCGTGATTGTTTTCTTACTCATTAGGATTGCATCGGCAATCGCGTGTAAGTCACCACGAATTAACGTGATATCTGCTGCTGCAATTGCTACATCTGTTCCCGTTCCAATTGCCATGCCGATATCAGCTAAAGCAAGAGCAGGAGCATCATTAATCCCGTCCCCAACCATGGCCACTTTTTTTCCTTCTTGTTGAAGTTTTTTGATGGCTTCGGCTTTTCCTTCAGGTAACACCTCTGCAAAAACTCGGTCAACGCCAACCTGTGCTGCAATCGCTTTTGCTGTACGCTCGTTATCACCCGTAATCATAATGACTTCGAGTCCCATATTCCGGAGTCTTGTAATAGCTTCCTTGGATGTTTCTTTTATGGTGTCGGCAACTGCTACAATTCCAGCTAATTTTCCATCAACTGCTACAAGCATAGCCGTTTTTCCTTGTTCCTCTAATGCTTCCATTTTCGGCAAAGCTACATCTATATTGACTTCGAACTTTGCCATTAGCTTTCTTGTTCCAGCTAGAATCGTTTGATTTTTCACATTCCCCTTAATCCCAAATCCAGGAATGTTTTCAAAATCTGTTACCTCTTGTAACGGTATGCCTTTATTTTTAACACCTTCTACGATCGCGACTGCGAGTGGATGTTCAGAGTTTTTCTCAACTGATCCTACTAATTCTAGAAGCTTTGTCTGGTCAACATCTCCAAAAACAACGGTATCTGTTAATTCTGGAGCACCCTTTGTTATCGTTCCTGTCTTATCTAACACAACTGTGTCTATGGTATGAGTGGTTTCTAGATGTTCTCCACCTTTAAACAATATACCGAATTCAGCTGCACGACCAGAACCTGCCATAATTGATGTAGGTGTGGCTAGCCCCAGAGCACATGGACACGCAATAACCAAAACAGCAATTAGTTTTTCTAGGGCAACTGCAAATTCTCCCGGACTTACCCATATATACCATACTAAAAAAGTAATGACGGCAATCACAACGACAATCGGCACAAAGATCCCCGAGATTTGATCGGCTAAACGTTGAATCGGAGCTTTTGAACCTTGAGCCTGTTCAACAACTTTAACAATTTGAGCTAATGCTGTATCTTTTCCAATCTTTGTTGCCTTCATTTTAATAAATCCATTTTTGTTGATCGTGGATCCAATGACATTGTCTCCGATTGTTTTATCAACCGGAATACTTTCACCTGTAATCATGGATTCATCTAGAGCGGAACGTCCTTCAACAATTTCTCCGTCAACCGGCACTTTTTCACCTGGTTTAACATGAATGATGTCACCGACGATTACTTCTTCAAGAGATAGTTCAAGCTCTTCACCATCACGAACAACGATAGCTGTTTTCGCCTGTAAACCCATTAACTTCTTTATCGCCTCTGAAGATCGTCCTTTTGCTTTTGCCTCAAACAGTTTCCCAAGTATAATCAGGGTTATTAAGATAGCACTTGTTTCATAATACAGCTCCACCATTAGTTCATTTGAACCTATTGAGATAATGGATAGGTATAAGCTATAAAAATAGGCGGCCGACGTACCAAGTGATACGAGTACATCCATGTTGGCACTTCCATTTCGCAATGCCTTGTAAGCACCAACATAAAACTGTTTCCCGACGACAAATTGTACGGGTGTTGCTAGCGCCAGCTGGACCCAAGGATTCATTAGCATTCCGGGTAAATAGATCCACGATGTGAACTGGAAATGACCCACCATTGCCCATAGTAATGGGAGTGAAAGAATCGCTGAAAAAATGAACTTCCCTGTTTGCTTTTCTATTTCAGCCTGCCGATGATCCACCCGATCTGCTGTATTCTCTTCCTTCAGCTTCGCTCCATAGCCTAGCTTTTCAACACGAGTGATTATATCTTGGACAGAAGTCTCTGAAGAGTTGTATTCGACACTCGCTGTTTCTAGGGCTAGATTAACCGTAGCCTTTCTGACACCTTCTACTTTGTTTAACCCTTTCTCAATTCTTGCCGAACAGGCCGCACAAGTCATCCCTGTAATGGTGAATTCTTTCTTCTCAAGAGCAACCCCATAACCAAGGTCCTCGATTTTCTTTTGCAAAGCTTCAGTAGAAGTTACCGATGAATCATATTTAATCGTTGATTTCTCTAATGCTAAATTGACAGTTGCTTGCTCTACACCCTCGACCTTTTTCAATCCTTTTTCGATTCGTTGGGCACAAGCTGCACAGGTCATTCCCGTAATTTGTAGAGTGGTTTCCTTTCCGGAATTACTACTCATATCTTTTCCTCCTCCCCATATACCAAACGGGGGTATATTTGTCTCCAAAAGAAAAGTGCTTTCTAAGCACTATTACGCTACATCATAACCCTGATCATCAATGGTATTCTTAATTTGATCTAGTGTTACTTCTGAATCATTAAATTCGACATCCACAGTCCCATTTCCTAAGTTAACCTTAACTTCAGAAACACCATTTAACTTTCCTACACTACCTTCAACCGCATTGACACAATGACCACAAGACATACCCTTAACATTTAACGTTACCTGTTCCATTATAATTTCCTCCTTATTTTTTCATTAATCTTTGAATGGTTACTAAAAACTCATCCAGTACTTCTTGATCGCCTTCTTGAATTCTTTCGACAACACAGCTTTTTAAATGTCCTTCTAACAATAATTTCCCAACACTATTTAAGGCAGATTGAATGGCCGAAATTTGAGTGATGACATCGTCACAATACGTGTCCTTCTCGATGAGGCCCTTAACTCCTCTAATCTGACCCTCTATACGATTTAACCGGCTGATTAGATTTTTCTTCGTCGTTTCGGAGTGATGACTCTTTCTTTCATGATCAACAGTGGAACAACATTCTTCAACTTGATTCTGTTCATCCATATTGTAACCTCCTCACAATCATAATATACCACAGGGGGGTACCTTGTGCAAACTTTTTATTTTATTTTTTAAGCAACAAATGATCCACTTTGTTATGACTAGTAATCGTCCACTTTTCACCATTATAATGCAACTCGGTGATCCCACCGTTATCCACCCGACTTTTTCCATGTCCCATTTCCCCATTCGAGATCACGGAAAGCATGGAGTTAATAACTGCACCGTGAGCAACAACGATAACCTTCTTATTAGAATGGTCATTCAATACTTTTGATAATGCACTCATTGTTCGTTCTGCAAAAGAATCACGATTTTCCATTCCAGCAATGACTCCATCTGGAAAGGCTAGAGCCAGTTCTTCCTTCGTCATCCCGCTTCCTTCTCCAAAGTCTAATTCCTTTAACTCCTCAATTTCAAAAACCATTTCTTGCTTAATATGCTCATTAATTGCATATGCAGTCTCCTTCGCACGCTTCATAGGACTAGAGATTAGTACATCCCATTCGAGATCCTTAAGAAACAAACCACATGCATGGGCTTGCTTGGTTCCATTTTCATTGAGGCTGGTGTCTTGTATGCCTTGCAGCCTTCCTTGTACATTCCAATCGGTTTCCCCATGCCTAATTAAAAAAACGGTTGTCATTACGCTTCCCCCATGAACTCAATAATTTGTTATTTATGTTTAATGTCGTGCTGTATGTGTGATTCAAAATAAGCAATGACTGTTTTTTCACCTTGTCCAAGTTTTATGACACTATTATATACTTCATCTGGCAGTTCTTCTAAGTGGTCCACGACTAGTCCTTTTGTATGCAAGTACTCGTTAATTAAATTTTCTTTACGAATACCTGATCTCGCATAAATTGAAGCATCTTTATTCATCTTCTCGGCATTAATATCTAACTTCGGAAAAGGCAAACCTTTACGGATATAAGGAATACGGTGTTCCAGAAAGAAACGATCCCACGTGATAAAATGAGAGATCACATCCGCTGTTCCCCATTTCCCTTCACTAAATGACTGAAACCATAACAGATCATTCATTTCTATTAGACTATTAGCCCACTCAAGCATCGCTCTTTGGTCATTTAGTAATTCTACCTTACCCACAATCGATCACCAGCTTTTTTTTACCATTATAGGTAAGATCTCAGTGTTTTTCTAGTGAAAAGGCTTGTGTTCTTCTAAATGTATTGATACTATTTTGCCTGGATTCTTTGCACTAAAAAAGGGCGCCTTATCAAAAAGGCGGCCTTAAACTATTTTCCCATTAATCGTCGGTTTTCCCATCAGATTTAGATATTACGAGGCTTAAATCACTTTTCTCCTCATTTTCCACCAAATGTTTAAGCATAGAAATTTTGTTATCCCAAAATTGTTCGTAAAAGGAAATCCATTCCTTCACTTCGAGAAGTGCCTCGGGTTGTAGCCTGTAGCGTGTTTCCCTTCCCACTTTCTCTACACTAACCAGCTTGGAATCTGATAATATGCGTAAATGCTTGGATACAGCTGTGCGATTTATTGGAAAATGCTCGCTTATTGCTGTAACAGGCATTTCCTTGTCCACAAGTAATCTGAGTAGCTTACGGCGGGTAGGGTCGGCGATTGCCTGAAATACATCGTGCTTGGCCGAAGCTGTGAACATTTAAGCCTCAACCAATTTTTGTAGTTGTGCAACAATGAATCCCCAACCTTGTCCCATCTTGCCGCGCACTTCCGTATGAGGCTTCCCAAACTCTGTAACCTTTTCTGCATCCCAACCTGCATGGATAAGTGTGAATTCAGTCTTACCTTCAGACTCTTTTAACTCAAAAGTAATTTCCCAATCCTTACCCCAATTAAATCCAAGGCGGTTCGTAGGATCGCCCTTGGTTCTTTAGGTTAATGACTTCTTCTCTTAAATGAGGGGAGTCTTTTAAAATGTAATTTTCGATCACCATATGCAAATACGCATACTGTCTTTCAACTGGTTGCGACTTCCCAAACAACTCAAACTCAAACCCATCATAAAGAAAGTTTGCTTTACTTACCGCCTTATCTCGTATGGTTAACCTATTTTGTTTGAAGGAATCTAAATTTCCATAAAGCATATGTACCTTCTGTTCAAATTCATTGAAATCTTTAACATTCATAATAATATCCAAATCAGATCCTTCAATATCAATACCTAGCGGAAAAGTACCGCAAAGAACAGGCGCATACCGAGCTAAGTCTTTCAGTATCCCAAGGGTAACTAATGCTTTATAAGCCTTCTTATGTTTTTCGTTACCTAGTTTGAGTATTACTAGTGAGTTGAACATGGTCTTCTTATATCACCTGACCTCTATTTCTTAACCTTTTTTAGCCAACTATTCCTAGTGTAATATTTCATTTCTTGCAATCATAAAGAAAAAATACACTTCAAACGATTTCATTCTAAAGAAAAGACACCTAAGAAACATTGAGTTTCCTAGGTGTGATATAAACCTATTTATATTGTGTTTCTAGTAGATTAAAATCAATAATAAGTCCTGTTTTCAGCATAAAGTCAAAACCCAATAACCCATTAAATCCATACATATCTTGAATCATACCAAGCTGTATATTGAAATCACTTAACAACTGACCATCTACAGACAATCCATTCACTTTTTGCTGATTACAAACTTCACCCTTTCCACCGACACCATACATGGTTGTTGCTACTCCATGAACAAAATCAATCGTCAAGCCTATTTCATCCATTAAATCAGTATCAAAGATTGTAACGGCACAGCCTGTATCAACTAGTACATTATTAAACATTTTACTTTCACCGGCATATTCAATTCTAACTGACGCAATAGGAAGACCATTCTCGACACGAATCCTCATGATTGCCCTCTGATACCAACAAAAAATTGTTCAACTACCTCAGCTTTTTCCTTAGATGTATGAAAAATATAAAGTTCTTTATCAGGATTATTTTTATGCAACTTCTTGTATTCCTTCCAAGCAACCATATTTTCCTCAAAATAGGAAATAATAGACATCTCCTTGATTGTCCGAATGTTATTTTCTGAAATTGTTGCTAGAGCTTCTATTAATACAATTTGATTTGGATAACGTAATCGAACTTCAGACCAGTCCATTGCGACACACCTCCGATTTAACTACTTATCTATATACTAACAAATTATTAAGGATTGTAGAAATGGATGTTTTCTCAGAGTGGTTGTTGCACTAATAATTGCTCCTTATTATTTATACGCTGTCCCTCAGTCCAAACTATAAATATTGTTTTCAAAAAGAATACTCTCTTTCCACCTTACAATACGAACCTTATAATCCCAATACCAACTATCTTTCCCTTTCTGTTGAGCTGTTAGATGCTTCGTATTCACTTTCCAATTTTGGATTGCTTCTAAGGCGTCCCAGGAGGAAACCGTGATTCCAAAGCTATCAATAATTTCTAGCAATCTCGAATATGGATTTAAAATAAATTTTGATCGTAAATTCTGTATTAATTCATTCAGGGTTTTTCTTTATGTCTCTTGTTTATATTGTTTAAACTCCGGAATGTTGTCCATTAAAGGGATCACTAAGCATTCCAATAGATCGTTAAATATCAGGTTTAAAAAGTCCACCCCTCAGTATTTATTTTGGTACTTTTTTATTGCAAAATACAAAAATAGATATAATACGAAATATATCATTATAACACTCTGTTTAGAATTTGTTTATTGGGAAAATGACATGTAATATATATGGATTAAACAGTGTTTTTGGGTGCAATTTTCCCAATACCTTTTTCCGAATATTGGTATATAATAATTATGTAATCTATTAATTAAAAATAAATTAGGGAGGAAATTCAATAAAAGAATGCCTTTTTTTTTTTAACAAAAATTACTTTCGTCGCAACTCTGCTCCCCCTTGCAACATAGGTGAGCATAAATTCAAAATAGAGGGAGTGGTATAAATCTGTATATAATACAAATTTGCTATTTTAATTAACGGACAAACTATTTTTGAAAGGGATGTAGATTATGAAAAAGGGAATATCTTTGTTATTGTTTTTAATATTTACAATAAGTTTCGGACAAGTTAGTTTTGCTATTGGCAGTGATGATCCAAATCACTTTGATCAAATAATAGATAACCCAACTCCTAAAAATGCTAAGGAAGAAATAATTTTTGATAATAGTTTTAGAGATACTGATAAAAATAAAAATTCTAAGGGGAAAATTAATAAAGAAAGCGGTAGTATTCTACCCCAAGTAGTTGTTGATTGTGGATATGATTGTGGGGGATCCTATAGTGATCCAGCTAATATTCCAACTAATACAGTAGACCTTTATAATATCCCACTTGAATATGCAATAATAAATGGAGAGTTAATAATTTTAAAACGTCCGGATTTACATTATTATACTCAAAATGCAACTCAGAGCTGGTTTAATATGGTCACAGGTTACTCTGCTAAAACAATGGCAAATGGCTTTGGAACCTTCGTTACTTATAAAGGGGTTAGTAAAATCCCATATGTCGCAAGATTATTCGATAAATATAATAATCCTGCACCATATAATTATGGTGACTATGCTAAGACAGGTTCATCGGCTATGATCCAATATAACACTCCATTTTGGGGGAAGATAGTTTCAGCAGCAGTACCATCAACTGGGACAAAGACAGTATTAGTATATGTTAGTACTACTGGGGCAAATTATTCATGGCATAGACGAATTAGTTTTGATTTAAAACCTGATGGTTCTATTACAATAAGAAAAGTTTGGGTCAATTAATACTCGTTTCTGCTAGAAGGGGCGGTATCATTTAACTATTTTTCTTTATTGTTATCATTACTGTGGGGGTATGAATTTGAATTTTATGAGTCTTTATACTATCATAACTGGTTTGATTGTGTTTGAGATTTTAATGTATTTTTTTGAAAAAAGAAATCTATCATTTAAACTACGTTTAACTAGAGTAATAATAGCATCCCTTATTATTTTTATAGTGCAAGAAATAGTAAAATTAATTTTGTGATGCTAGAAATGGTCACTATCAGGCGACTTAAAAACCTAGGGTCATAGAAATTAATAGGTTTCCACCATTTTTCATTTACTTTATTCTAATATTTATTAATTTTTTAGATTATTAGAAAGTCAAATGAATCTTATTAATTAAAGAACATTTAAGTAGTTAACAAGTAGACTTCAACAAAACTGGGCCGCGATTGTTGAACAACGCTCCCTTTTTCCCTTGAACGGGTGCAGCTAAACGATAGAGTTCCTTTAAACTCACACGCTCCCCTTCTACAAGGTAACGTTGCTTTAAATTCTTAACCATGCCAATGACATCAAGTCCTTGTTCTTTGATGCTTTTAATAAGTGGTTGAGAGGTAAACCAAGTATCCATTAGTACATAAGAGGCATCAACTCCAGTGTTCAAAGCACGTCGAATCATATCAGGAATTTGTTCTGGTACAGATTGTAGAGCTTCATGGCGGCGCTTGTTACCAGAGCTACGCTTATCTACCTTTGTAGATATTCCGTTGATCTGACTATTTTTTGAGCTCAATAAAGAAAAGTCCACGGGCATGAAAGTAGCGCAATCAGACCAACCGAGCCTAAGCATGTGAAACCCTTTGTAGAAACGCATTTTTTTGAGAAGCATGATCAAAACAACGAGCGAGTAACTCAACCGTTTTACTGCGATTTTCGATCATACGAGGAGTCTAAAATCAATACTTTCGGGCGATCGTGGTTCTCGTTAAATTCCAATGGAAGCGTTTTATTCATATACACTTTCTCCTTAACTAGTTTGTGAGATGTTTCACAATGATAATTTAGTGACCAGAGATTTATCCACTCCTACATTTTTCTAATTTTAATTTGAGACACTGAATGGTTCAGATCCTTTTTCAGAATTATATCAGCACGGTTTATTGTCGGCTTAATGTTAACTCGTAGATTCTTTTTATTAATCTTGGTCCATATATCTGATGCTAGATCTTCCGCCTCTTTTTCAGATAGATTGGCGAATTTTTTAAAATAAGATTCTGGATCGGTGAACGCGGTTTCTCTAAGCTTATTGAAACGTTCTACGTACCAACGATATATATCCGTTTCTGCTGCATCTACATAGATAGATAGATCAAAGAAATCAGATACATATACACTTGAGAGGTTTTTATCATTATTCTTCGGTGTTTGTAAAACATTGATCCCCTCTACAATCACGATATCTGGTTTGTTCACTTCTAAGAAAGTATCAGGAAGTATGTCGTAAACTAAATGTGAATAAACTGGTGCTTTAACTTTAGATCCCCCCGATTTTAGTCTTGCTAAAAAGTTTATCAACTTTTTTATGTCATAGCTTTCAGGAAATCCTTTCTTCTCCATCAGCCCCTTTTGTTGTAGAACAGAGTTTGGATATAGGAATCCATCTGTTGTAACCAAATCTACTTTGGGATGATTGGGCCAACGAGACAAAAGGGCTTGAATAATTCTTGCCGTCGTACTCTTCCCTACTGCAACACTACCTGCTATTCCAATAATATAAGGTACTTTACGAGTATTCTTTCCCAAAAATGTGTCTGTCACAGAATGAAGCTGTTGAGAAGCACTTATGTAAAGGTTTAGAAGGCGGGTCAGTGGTAAATAAACCTCTGAAACTTCCTGCATTGACAACTTATCATTTAGTCCTTTCAACTCTTCAACTTCATCGTGAGATAAGGTTAATGGAGTATTGTAACGTAAGTCAGCCCATTCTTCTTTTGTGAAAAAAAGATATGGCGAGTATTTAGAGTTTGGAACATCCATGTTGTTTCCTCAACTTTCAATTTTTCAATCAATTTATATTTTTTGGCCAAATGAGCTTATGTACGATTATTATACTCTATATCATTAACAATCCATGTAATTGCCTCTACTAAATCTTTCGCTATATAATTGGGTTCAACTTCTGACCACGTATGTCGGAATTTTGCCAAAGAGGATTCCCCCCAGCCCGTCCTCACCAGGACCATTTTTGCTCCGACTTTCGAAGCAGCCATCATATCCGAACTCCCTGTATCACCAACCACATAACATTTACTAAGATCTAAATTATGCTCTTTCTGAGCTTTAAGTAATAACCCTATATTCGGTTTATGACACTCACATTTATCATCTGGCTGATGAGGACAATAAAAGATTCTATTTAGAAAGGCTTGGTTCTCAGATAATGTTTCTTCCATCAAGCTAAAACCCTCTAGTAACTGTTGAATTGTATGTTCAAATTGTTTTAAGTTCACTATGTTCACCCCTTGATTTGACTTTTGTATTTACCTTGCAAATGTATCCGCTACTAAATTACTAAACTCTCTCAAATAATATAAATAGTTATCATTACCATAGTTATACCTTTTGTTATATATCTTCGCGACAACAACATTGTGTTCTGGGATAATTAACAAGGTAGGTCCAGTGACACCTAAGATTTGATAGGATCCTTTTGGTACTCTCTCTCCCATCTCGCTTTTGGCCTTGGGAGTACCTTGAACATACCAAAATAACCCATTGTCTGGTAGGCTCTTATCCATATATAAAGGACTATGTATTTGAGTAGCAAGTTCTATAACTTCCTTGGGAACAATTTGGTTTCCATTTGCAAATCCTCTTGAACGATGACAATAAAAGCCTTAAAAGACAATAAAACACTTAAAAGAAATTTACAATAAAAGGTTTAAAAACAAACATAAAAATACAACATCATGCATATTTATTCACACCTTGTCTATACTAAATACGACTTAGGTGTGTTTTTTTATAGGAGGGATTGATAAATATGTCTAGATTTAATTATGAACTAACAATCGAAAAGATAGAAAAATTTAAAAAGGAGGCTAGAGGTGAGGGAGAACTGGGAGACTATAAACCATGGATTACGGTAAGAGACCTCTCTTCAGATGGAAGAAGTAGTCGAGAATTTGGGGTTAAAGCCAAGAGAGAGATTCATCTTTTATCAGATTTAGAAAGGTATTTCTTTTATATAACAGAATGGGATGACAGAGTAGTAGATATTCGAGAGCAGTTTCCAATTCTAGAAAGATCAAAGACTATGGAAATTTTTAAATAAACGAACTTTAGAAAAACTGATAATAGAGAAATATTACTTTGAGTCAATAGGAATTGAATGGGCTGTTATTACTGAAAAAGAGATTATTAGAAATGCAAGATTGGAGAATATACAGATTCCAAGGTGTTTTCGATAAACTAAATTATTTTCTTTAGGTACGTAAATCGATCTTTTCCAACTAGTAAAAGTAAGATCAAAATCTATTTATAGATTTTGAATTTTTCTGTTCTCATTCTCACGTAAAAATTGTAAGGCTTATAAGTAATTGATCCAGAGTGGTTGAATCAAAGTCAATCATACTAATCAATCTAGAGTTTTCCTGTGGCTTTATAGGGGTGCCGCCAACATTGGTCAATTATCTTAACTACGACGTGAGAACTATTGGAGTAACAATGGTTCTCATGTCATTTACATATATCCGATGTGAATTTTATTGAACATGTGTAGATTTGAAATAAAGTTTGAAAAATAATAATAAAGTTCGATAATTTAAAAAAAGATTGATAATTTATAATAAATTTTGATAAAAAATAACCTCTTAGGTACTGCTAAAGAGGTTATCTAAAATAGTTTGATGAAAATGTACAGAGGCAAGCTGTGGTGGTAAAACCAAGTTTATCTGTACTTCAGTAAAGAAGATAAGAATCGTATTCGTGTGATAGAAATTGCCCATTCCCAATAGTTTACTTTGTATTTGTAGTACTTCTTTTGAATCTAAGGCCTAACAGTGTTCCAACAAGTACTCCTGCAACAAAAATACCATAAGTATTCCCGTTGAAAAACAAGGTGTTCGTGTACTGATTAATCATACTTCCTCTATACCCTTCTTCGAATGGATTATATGGATGACCTTCTAAAGCACTTAATATACATGAAACATACGTTACTTGCAATACAATTCCGATTACAAGTAAGGCAATTCCATACATGATATGCTTTTTTAGATCAGCTAACGGTTGCTGCTGAAAGCCTCGATAAATTCCTTTACTCCATAAGAATAACTGGATAAGAAAGCTTGGAATTAGGAAGATTAGAACAATGAGACCTAAATTTCCATTACCAGAAACCGCTCCATTTGGGCGTGGCTTGAAGGTAACTAAATCTATCAAGAAGAATAGTAAAACACTTACAACAAGAAGAACAATAAACGTTGTAAATAAAGACTTTTTAAAATCAGATTTAATAAACTTATACGCGATAAACAAAGCATAGATTAAAACAAGAATTAAAAAGATATAGCTCATGACCAAATCCTCCTTTGCTTTGATTTATTCAGTACAAAAATATTATCTTCTTTAATATCTGTTATTTACTAATCCCATTTCCATATCATCGTTGTTATCGTTCCAGTTTAACCAAATGGTTCCCGTATTAGTAGATCCTCCATCTGGATCTTTAATTGCAAACTTCGCAACACTTCCGTGATCATATCCAATACCAGCTACAAAATGATAATTCACATAAGTACCTTCTCTTATCCAAAAATCAAATCGTAACCCGACCGGTTTGTTATTATTAATGTTGTCTTTGTAATGCTGATAGTAACCATAAGCTCTATATGTCCATGTATCCCATTTGTTGTTGTTTGCATAATTTTCCTCTAAATGCTTGTTTAATCCTGAAATATATTGGGTTATTGAAGTTCCATAGGAAGCAGTACCTAGGTCGCTATACATATGATTGATAAATGACCCCACGCTACTATAGTTTGAAGTCCCGTTTACATTAAAGCCCTGACCTTTTAAGAGGGTGTTCAAAAAGTCCGGCAAAAATAGCTTCAAATTTCTTCGTCAGCTCGTCTCTCCGCTCCTCACGTATACAAAACATACGCTCCGGTGCTCAAGACTTCGCTTCCTCGAACTTCTTTGCTCTTTTTGTCCTCCTTTTTGAACAGACTCTTTAAGTAATTAGATACCATCGCTGCGGTTGCTGGACCACATGCAGAATCGGGATTGTTTACTCCTGAACTTCTTTGCCATAATCGAGTTACTCCTAGAACTTTATAGGTGGTAGCAGCTGTAGTAAATTGATTTGATGGGTCATAAGATAGTAGATTGTCCCATTCTTCCTTATGATTTATATCTTTCTTTACCCTTGGAATCTCTTTTTTTTGAAGTTTTTCATATTCTTGAGAAAGTTTTTTATTTTCCTTCTCAAGGTCTTTTAACCAATTAGATTTCTTCTTGTTAAATTTCTCGTATACCTCATTACTATCTTTTCCATAAAGGAATTGGAGTGGACCCAAATAATAAAGCTTTTTGCCTTCATCTAAAAGGTATTCGAATTCAGAATCAAGAACTCCTTCTCCGTGTTGGAGGATAGGGGAAAGATCTGTTGTAGCTGAGACTAGGATATGATTTGTGTTTCCTTCAAAGTTCGTTTAACGCTGCTTGTTTAGCAACATCCAAACTGACTCCTTCAACAGCTTGGACACTTTGCAAAGGGCTGAAGCTCAAACTAGTTAACAAGACTGCAACAAAAAATAAAAAGTAATACTTTTTCAACTAAATTCCTCCTTTTTTTTTACATATTTTTATAATTCTACTTAATTTACCATAATACTCTAATAATTCGGTAAAATACCGTTAACTTTTTCAATTTTAGAAGTTGTAATTTGTTGTAGAAGGACCTAATTATTATCGAACTAAATACCGATATTTGTATTTATGTGATTCAGCGCTAACACCAAAATTATTTTATCGAGAAGTATTACAGAACTTTGGCATTCAACCCGCCTTCAGATCAACAGAGGTGAAACGTCAATATCAGTCATTGATGATAGATATCTATGAGAATGAGAGAAAAACGCCTGTCATTGTCATTGATGAAGCCCATCACTTCTCAGAACCGATGTTGCAAGAATTACGATTTATTCTCAATTTCAAGGAAGACTCTATGTCTCCTCTTTCTCTTATTGTAGTGGGACAACCAAGTTTACGTAACCAGTTGAAAGTGAAGCACCTTGAGGCAATTGATCAGAGAATACAGATGAGGTTTCAGGTGACGGGGCTGACGGAAGGAGAAACGAAAACATATATTCAACATCAATTAAAGGTAGTAGAAACTCCACATGAAATCTTCTCTGAGGAGGCAATTCAAGCCATTTACAACTTCAGTCAAGGGGTGCCTAGAAAGATCAATACTCTATGTAGCCAAAGCCTGTTAGATGCATTTCTTCAAGGGAAAAAGATTGTAGGTGAATCGCATGTTCACCGTGTAATCAATGAACTGTAGAAAAGATGGAGCATCGGAGATGGTAAAAAGATTGCGAGATTATAAGAAACAGCTACAAGAGGGAATTTGTGAAATGGAAGCTACGGTTGATCGACTAAGGCAAGACATAAATGAGTTATTAATCAAAAGAGATGCATTACAAGAGCTAAATGAGATTCTAGAAGAAGAATTACGGAGCTTCTTTTAGGATTTTCAGTTGTCAATTTAACTGTCTAAACTTATGGCCAGTGGCTTTGTATGTGACTGAATATCACTAGCTATGTCAATGCCACTGGCTAAAGATACGACAAGAAAGGGACTGCGGACAGCGTAGAACCTTCATCCGCTCTTTGTTCTCCTATATCAAAATTCATAGATGGAACAGGAGTAATGACAGATGTAGTTTGTGCATTCTGGTTACTAATAGTTGCATAAAAACTATATAATAATTGACCGGATTGCGGAAGAAATGCTTGGGAAAAGCATCTTTATATAAACTTGACCTGCATAACACCAATAATTCATGTTCAAATGATACTTTTGATTAAACCTTTATTAAGAGCTACAGGTGAAGGAGTTCAATTTTAGATATGTGAATATTTATGCAAAGGGGTTTAGTGATTGTCTATAAACTTTTTAAATATTGTATTGTAAATTTTGTATATGTAAATTGAAAAAACTAAGACGACTATTGTATTATTATAATAGATAAAGCTGATCAATAAATAGATTTTGGATAAAGTTTCTAAATGTTTTATTGTAACAAAACACCTCTATTCAAATGAAGGTTTCCCCAGTCCGCAAATTCTCTTGTCGACACAAATAGGTTTGAGTCCATACCGTTATTAGTGGTACCTAATTTTGATGTTCTAGGTTGCTTTGGGTCATTGATCACTTTCACAAGGTTGTCATTGTCTTCTGTTTGCCAGGTACTTTCCTTGAAATTCAACGGGTTAAATATCCTTTCCTTTAATAACTCCGAAAAGTTCTTGTTATATATCCTTTGAAAGAGCTTGGTCATCAATTCAACATTAATCCCTCTGTAAGCCCAGCCTTCTCCAGGCTCAAACTCTCTATACATGTTTCCCTTCTCATCTTCGTTGAGTCCATGAGAGTGTGTGACAAGATGTCGCAATGTTGTCTTCCTAAGTAACTCACTGTCCAAATCGGTAAAGTAATCTGTAACACAATCATCGATACTATTAATCTTTCCTTCATAGAGGGCGTAAGCTACTGCCAAACCTAAATAACTCTTTCTAGCTGAAGCCACATTGAACTGTGAATTCGCATCTATCAATCTCGAATTCCCTGAATTAGAATGATTCCCACTGTAATGCTCTAAAACGACACGATTATCTTTAAGGACCAGCAATCCCGCTGCAGAACTATGATTTTGTTCCTTTATATCCTCAACCCATGAAATTAACTTCTGATATTTACCATTCATTTTTTTCTCCTTCTCAACAATCTTTTCTTTTGATTACGATGTTTAACCAGTAAAAAAGAAAAGATCAAATTCTGTTTCGATCTCTCTTTAAGGAAATCATCAATTTGGTTGCATTGATGTAAGCTTAGCTAATATCGCTTCCCCACAAACTGTTTAAAAGAATCATATATAATGTGAACACTATAGAGATGATGATAAATATAATAGGTAGGAACTTGAATTGATTTATTTTTCTAAGGGTTACAACATAGACTGCAAAAGCGATGAATGTAACAATATAGAATACTGTGAAAAGGCCATATTCAGTAAATGGTCCTAAAAATAGGCCCAGGACTGAGAATTGGATTAGAAAAGCCAGAATGGAGATTGATGCCCACCTTAAGTCTGTCTTTGTTCTACTAACACTTATAACTGACAAAATCATTGAACTCACAATTATTACGACCAAAAGCCATTCATATAGGAAAAAAAATGATTCGTTATGCACCGTAAAGAGATACCCAATTATTGAAAGAGGTATTACTGCAAGTAATAAAAAGGCATTTATTTTTATGTAATTACTTTCCGCCATTTTTTTCCTACTCTCTTTATCTATTTTATTTTATTGTATGATTTTACCACAAAAACAATAATATACCCGACAAAAGGTGCCTGTCACCATCTGCTTAAGCAGATGGGACGGACACCTTTTAAAAGGAAATATTTAATGAGTGTAATCTTGGTGATTGGTATTTTGAGGAGAACAAGAGGATCGATTTCTAGTGAGCTTGAGATGTGGCTATTACACGAATCCCATTGACTTTTTAATGGTGTAAATATCCTTTTCATTGTCCCATTGCTTTTGTGCTAATAAATCAATATGACCATTTAGCTTATCCAATTTATTATTCATTTCGTTTTGCCCAAGCTCAAGGTTGTCTAGTTTCTCTTCAAGTTTGTCTACTTTCTGTTCAAGCTTGTCTACTTTCTGTTCAAGCTTGTCTACTTTCTGTTCAAGCTTGTCTACTTTCTGAACCAAAACACCAACAGTTTCCTTAATCTCAAGCATTACATGTAATAACTTATCAAAACGTACATCAGTCATGTCCATCCCCCTCTCTTATTTAATACTTTTCATTATACAATAAATGAGCAATTATGCATAAGCTTTAAGTGCATTTCCATTATTTTACCAATTCATTAGTATACTCTGTGAATTCGAAATCCCATTCAATTATTTAGTTCTCACAAGCAAAACAAGGATTTCTCCTTGTTTTAAGAATGATTCGATATTTGCTTTTCGTAATCTAAGCAAATGACCATTGTGATTAAAGAACCGCGAAGCATGGTTTTGGGTAATTCTTTTTGAGCATTCTTCATTTTCCTCCAGCCTGGGCAATTTGCTCAAATCCAAAGTAAGCAAAAAATAAACTCGGTAAAATACTTAAAAAACCTTCAAATCCAAATGGAAATAGTATTTCATAGTTGCCCATGTCAACAAAAAATAGACCAGGAACAACTAAAACAACGATTGCAATAAACAAAATGACGGTCATGATCAACTGAATTTGCCCGAACCATTTCACACCCGTAACATTTAAAATAAAGAAAAATAATAAAAGTGCAGACGCTAATACTAATGGTTGATCGAATCCTATCAAACTAGCAAGAAAATCCCCAAAGGATATGGAAATGACCGCCATGACACCAAGCAAGGCAATATATTGAAACCACATGAATATGAATCCTGCAAAATAGCTCTTGAACGTTCGACTTATATGAATGTACGCTCCACCAGGACTATTTCCAAGTGGAGTGCTTAAATAAACGAGGTATGCGAGTGCAGATGCTAGTAACATGGGCAGTAGTACAATGTAACCTAGTGGTACAGACGGACCGGCAATCCCGCCCACTTCTCCTGTCACAACAAATATTCCAGAACCAATCATTCCGCCAATCATTATGGCATAGCCATGCCACTTGTTTAACCCTCTTTGTAACCCCTTCATGATGTTCACTCCTTTGATAATATCGCTTAAAAAACTAAAAAAACCTCCCCATCCCAAATATTATACATGGGACGAAGAGATTCTCCGCGGTACCACCCTATTTAATAGACTTATAGCCTATTCAATTCATTTTACTGTAGCATTTCACTGTAGTGGAATTTCACTCTTCTCTTCCCAGAATTCTCACCGACCATCCAGTCTCTATTTGCTGTAAATGAGGAGCTACTATGTTGCAAGCTAAAGGTATATTATTACTTAGACGCTTTTAAGCGTTAAAGTAATTTAGTGTAGAATTTATATTAATAGGGGTCGCTCAATAAGTCAAGTAGGATTATATATCAATTATATAAACTGCGACAAGTCATATCGCCTTCCCTTGTTTTCACCTGTATAGGGCAGACTCATAGATGATAATAATTTAGTAGCAACTGCTTGGGACTTAATATGCAGGAATTCCCTTGCCTCCTTATTTGATATGGATGAGTCTAGTAACAATGCGATATCCTTGAGACCTGAATAATGCGCATCCTTTGAGGTGCTATTACATGCTATACAATGCCAGCTACCGCTCAACCTTTTCAATCCCAGTTGCTTGCAATGGGGACAATGAATTCCTGTAATGATATCTTTCCTAGTAAGCTGATATTTCTCAAGAATATCTAGCAGTAGAGGCTCATGCTTCTTTAAAAGCAGACGCGATAGTTTTTTCAACTCTTTTAATGATAGAATTTCATCACGATGGATCTGTTCAAATTGAGTTAGTTTGAGCGGAAGTTTTCCGCTATGAATGACTTTTTTGGAGACTAAATGTGGTTTACTTGCGGCTTTTATAATGGAGCTTGGATTACTAATCACAACTAAAGATTCTATTGGGATGCTTGGAAGGTTCTGAGAAACTAACCAATACTTCAATTGTGTGGTTTGTCTTTCAACTTGTAAAATGGGATCAGGGAAGCCTTCTTCTATTCCATCTAGGATTCGGATTAGTTGATTAAATTCAGGATCGAAAATAAGGATTCCTTTTAGATTCTTAATTTCGAGGATTTGGATGAAGGACGTGGTTAGGAGCAACGTGTCGATTTGAAAATAGTTCTTGCCATCAAAGAGGCGCATGTTGTGTAGAATGAGGTACTTTTCCTCTGGTAGAAAACTTAAATGGAAATCTGTCGCCTTCTCCCCATAATATCCTGCATTCTCTCGTAATAATCTCTCAAAGATAATTTGATATTTCGGATGAACCTTAGAGATTCTGCTACTTAAAGCTTCAATTTGTTGAATGTGGATGGGTTTTTCACGTTTTTTTACTATCAAACTGCCACTCCTTTCTGTTGTCATCAGATAATTCAGCATGTGATAGTGGAATTCCTGCTAATTCTGATAAGTATATTAAGTTTCCTCAATTACATTCCGCTGCAAATTTAGGATATCAATCAGAATTCTCATATATCAATCGATGTCAGCATATATCAACTGATTTGACCTATATATCAATCAAATTTCAAATATATCAACCAGAATCAATCACTTATCAATATTTATCCATTTTTCCCCACACAAAAGGTACCCAGACACCTATCCGCGCGCGCCACAGTTCCAACACAACAGAAAAAAAGGTGCAGGGGGCACCCCGTTTAACCCAGGCATAGCCAGTGTTCTGAAAAAGAACAAAAGGCGCAAGCACCCCGTTTTGCCCCGACAAGCAAATGTTCCTTCAAGAAAAAAAGGGTGCTTTTCCCTTTTATTCTTGAAGGGTTATTTGAGCTCGAGGGGCTGGGTGCTGGAGCCAGATTCAGATGCACTATCCCATATAAATATCGATATTCAAAAAAGCCCCCTACACTTAGGAGGCCCTCCATTAAACCGACACTTTCTCGCCAACCACTTGCTCTTTCTGCTTCTCAAACTGGTGATACATCACATAGTAGATCACTGCACTCAACACACACAACACCGCGAGACTAATAAACGTCCAATCATATCCCCACCATAAAGATAGTGAGATAGAAAGGGGTGCTAGTGTTCGGCCAAGCGTAAATCGCAGGCTCGCCGCTGCAAAGTATTGCCCTCTCATATCCTCTGGGGACAGCTTCGAAACAAAGCTCTGCTGAATTCCAACAACCATAATTTCAGCAAATGTGAAAAGTACCATCGCTGCTAACAGAACCCAGATCCACGTTGTTTGGCCAAATAAGAAAATCCCTGCACCATAGAGCAAAGCTGACGCAATAAACACATCACGCTCTCTAAATCTATCTGCCTGTTTCGTAATAAAAACAGTAAGCAGAGCCACCATAAATCCATTAAACGCAATAATTAAGCCCAATGCTTGTTCCCCACCAAGCACTAGCTTCCACTCGCCAAAGGCAAGCAGCGTTTGTAGTGGCACTAATTCTTTTGTATAAACCGCCATTAACAAGTCTAACTGCATAAAGGTTTGAGCACCAAGAACTCCAGCAATGATAAACAAAAGAAACGTTCGATCTTGAATAATCACTTTATAATCAGCAATCTGTTTCGCGATTGCTCCATACCACGTTTCTTTCTCAGAAGTTTTAACCCTAAGCTTCTGCAATCCAGGTGCTGTTTCTTTTATAAGCTTATGCAATAAAAATCCTAAAACAACACTAGTCAAACCCGCCACTAGTAGTAATTCAAAACGGTGCTGAAAGAAGAAGATCCCTCCAATTACTGGACCGAACACCACGGCAATATTGATCGCTGTGTAAAACATGGCAAAAACCGAGCTGCGGTCTTTCTCTTCGACGACATCTGCGACCATTGCCTGACTTGCCGGCCAATATAACGATCCAAATACACCATTCAGTGTAAAACATATAAAACTAATCATCGGTGAGTCTAACCATACCGAATTTGCCATCGCAAAAACCAAAAACGAAAGACCTTGCCCATATGAAGCTACTACCATCATGCGTTTGCGCCCGAAATGATCGGCACAGTAGCCACCTACCAAATTAGCTAGAACTCCAAAAACCTGTGAAAAAACTAATAATAAACCAGCTGTAACCTTACCAAATTCATCTGCGAAATAAATCGCCATGAACGGAAAGAACATCCAGAAAAGGACATTTACAAAAAACTCACCATATAATCGGACCTTTAAATTAGTATCCCAATCTCTTAATCTCATATTAATAACCTCTTTGCTGTAATTTTAAGCATAAAGAGATTATAAGGGATACCCTCCCGTTTTGATACATAAACATAATTCAAGCTTATCTTCAAATAAAAAACGGGTGGAAAGTTTCCCACCCGCCCTCCTATTAAGCATCTATACTTTGTTTTGGCTCTAAATATACAGCCGTATCTAATTCACCTGTTACTTTACTCGTTAGAACACCCGCTGTCATACTTCCACTAACATTAAGGGCAGTACGGCCCATGTCGATCAGTGGCTCAACAGAGATTAATAGGCCAGCTAACGCTACTGGTAGATCCATAGCAGCTAAAACAATTATAGCTGCAAATGTTGCGCCTCCGCCTACACCCGCTACTCCGAATGAA
Source organism: Bacillus sp. DJP31 (assembly GCF_049310945.1). Lineage (NCBI taxonomy): Bacteria > Bacillati > Bacillota > Bacilli > Caryophanales > Bacillaceae > Bacillus > Bacillus sp. DJP31. Next base: position 49,799 of record NZ_JBMERO010000013.1, read on the forward strand.
CTAATGGCAACCACGACAATCAATGTTAGGATGAACAAGTCTATCAGGTATGGTTACTTGAAGATGGTAAACCTTATCGTGCTGGTTCATTTGTACCTAACGAAGATGGTATCGGAATGGTAACGTATCAAATGGACAATCTATCAGAGCTCGATTGGGATACAGTCGCGATTACATTAGAACCAGACATTAACAGTGAAACTCCTCTAGGGGAGATCTTACTTGCGGCGGGATTGTAATCCTGTTCAAAAGCAAGGGAAGGTAATGAAGGACTTTATTTTGGCACAAGAAGGGTTACACGATGCGTTACTTGCATGCGTTGGAATGTGTGCAAATAGGCTAATAGTAGTTCATCAACATGCATTTTTAAGCTTTCTTCCAATGCTGAGGCATGCTGGTGTTGATACGGTTGGAGCCGACATTGAATGTGAATGCTCATTTGCACTTACTACTCCAACTGTTGGAATTAATAGCGATAGACTAAGTGGAATTGCGATTAGTGATTTTTTGAAATTCATTTTGTAAAACTCCCTTTCTGATTTTGGATTGTTTTATTTGTTTTTACATATAGGCTAACGAGGTGTTTATTTATTTGGATCACTTTTTTTAAAAAAGGTTTTAAATATCTTTTAATACTTGGTTTTTTTGAGAGACTATTATATGAAGAAACACGTTCTTTACAAACTATTAATAAAAGGATCATTGCAAAAAGGATATAATCGTTTTATTATATAAGTAGATTATTATATAGTTATTAGGAGGTGGACATATAGTGGAATCAAAGGTGGATTTAGAGAAAGTCTCGTCGATTTTAAAGCTGTTAGGGGATAAAACAAGATTAACGATGATTAAGCTTTTAGATTCAAATGACTGCTGTGTATGTGAATTTGTAGAAATCTTCAAAACGAGTCAACCGGCAATCAGCCAGCATCTCCGCAAAGTAAAGGATGCTGGAATTGTACAGGAAGCAAGAAAAGGACAATGGATTATGTACTCCTTAAATAAGGATAGTGAGTATTATCCTCTTGTAAAAGAGATCCTGGGCTTCTTACCCGATCAAGACTTCAAACTAAAAGAATTAGAAGCTCAAGGTTTACGAATTTCCTGTGAGTAATTAGGAGGGACAACATGATATCAACTATATTGGCTATCGTCATATTTTTAGTAACACTTGTACTTGTCATCTGGCAGCCAAAAGGTCTATCCATTGGTTGGTCAGCATGTGGAGGAGCATTACTTGCCCTTTTAGTAGGGGTGGTTTCCTTACAGGATGTGGTAGACGTAACAGGAATCGTTTGGAACGCCACATTAACATTTATCGCACTCATCATTATTTCTCTGATTCTTGATGAAATTGGATTCTTTGAATGGTCTGCCTTACACATGGCTCGCTATGCTGGTGGGAACGGAATTAAAATGTTCTTACTCGTGACTGTTCTTGGTTCGGTTGTGGCTGCCTTCTTTGCAAACGACGGAGCAGCACTAATTCTGACACCTATCGTTCTGGCAATGGTAAGAGCCTTGAAGTTTAAAGATCAAATGATCCTACCTTTTATTATGGCAAGTGGATTCATTGCAGACACGACCTCGCTTCCTTTTGTCGTAAGTAACTTAGTGAACATTGTTTCTGCAGACTTTTTCAATATCGGTTTTGTTGAATATGCAAGCAGAATGATCGTACCCAACATGTTCTCTTTAGCAGCAAGTATCCTAGTGCTTTTCCTATTTTTCAGAAAAGACATTCCTACAAAATACAATGTATCAGACTTAAAAGAACCAAAAGAAGCCATCAAGGATCACAAGATGTTTAAGCTCTCTTGGTTTGTTCTATCAGCCTTATTGATTGGATATTTTGCAAGTGAATTTGCAGGAATTCCCGTTTCGTTTATAGCGGGTGTGATCGCCATTATCTTCTTATTTATCGCTAGAAGCAGCTCCGCTGTGGATACGAAAACTGTATTAAAAGGTGCACCCTGGGCCATCGTGTTTTTCTCGATTGGTATGTACGTAGTAGTATATGGACTTCGAAATGAAGGATTAACAACAATTCTGGCAGATCTAATTCAGCTAGCAGCCGATCAAGGATTATTTGTAGCTACGATTTCAATGGGCTTTATTGCTGCCATTCTATCATCGTTTATGAATAACATGCCAACTGTGATGATTGACGCTCTTGCGATTGCTGAAACCGATACAACCGGCGTGATCCGTGAAGCATTAATCTATTCAAATATTATCGGATCTGACTTAGGACCAAAAATCACACCAATTGGTTCACTTGCAACTCTACTTTGGTTACATGTCTTATCAACAAAAGGTGTCAAAATATCATGGGGTTACTATTTTAAGGTAGGAATTGTCCTGACAGTCCCAACACTTCTAATCACACTCATCGGCTTATATCTATGGTTACTCATTTTATAAAATTGGGAGCGTGTGAACATGTCGAAGCCATCCATCTATTTCTTATGTACGGGTAACTCATGCAGAAGTCAAATGGCCGAAGGATTTGCGAAAAAGTATCTAGGTAATGATTACGACATCTTCAGTGCAGGTATTGAAGCGAAGGGTGTAAATCGGGAGGCTATCCAAGTCATGAAGGAGGCTGGATTGGATATCTCCACTCAAACATCTGACACGGTAACGGCAAGCCTTTTAACCGGAGCTGATTATGTCATAACCCTTTGTAAGGATGCAAAAGAGAGATGTCCAATCTCAATCCCGCGTTCTAAACATTACCATTGGGGATTTGATGATCCAGCTAAATTTATTGGGAGTGACGAGGAAACACTAGAAGAGTTCAGACGTGTACGAGATGAAATTGAAGATTCAATTTTACGATTCTATGGTGGAGATGCAGGCATTGCCATTAGTCTAACTGAAAAGAATCTAGATGACCTCAAACGACGAGAAGATTTTGGTCAAACCATTCGACTTCTTCGTGAAAAAATGGAACTAAGTACTCAGGAGTTAGCCACTGAATTACAAGTAACAACGGATTATCTATTAAAAACAGAGCAAAACACAACATCACCTTCAAAATTTTTCATCCATCATTTAGCAAGAGCTCTTGGGATGAGTTATGAAGATTTAGTAGATTCCCTCTATTATGTAGATTCAAATAGTATTGACACTCTCTTAAAAAACAACTAATACACCACCAAGTAAAGGGGCCAAATGATTATGTCAAAAAAAATGATTTATTTCTTATGTACTGGAAACTCATGTAGAAGCCAAATGGCTGAAGGCTGGGCAAAGAAACACTTAGGTAATGAGTGGGATGTTTATAGTGCAGGCTTAGAAGCACATGGCTTAAACCCAAATGCAGTCAAGGCAATGAATGAAGCTAATATTGATATTTCTACACAAACCTCTGATGTCATTGATCCAGTGCTTTTAAATAAAGCAGATTTAGTAGTTACTCTATGTGGGCATGCCGCTGACCATTGTCCGGTTACGCCTCCACATGTAAAAAAGGTTCACTGGGGGTTTGATGACCCTGCTAAGGCTGAAGGAACAGATGAAGAAAAATGGGCATTCTTCCAGCGTGTACGTGACGAAATTGGCGAGCGTATTGAACGCTTTTCGAAAACTGGAGAATGAGAATAAAGGTCGAGAGTTGATTTCTCTCGACTTTTTCACTATTGATTACTGCTCATGGTGAAAAATGGAAGTCTTATGTCACACGGGCACCTAACCGGGCCTTTTGATTACCGTTCTTTCCAAATATGAGACTCAACTAGCGCCAATATGCGGTAATTACGAATTTTGAATATATCTTATGGGGGAATCCTACATGACAAAACTAGAGATTTTTGATCCAGCTATGTGCTGTCCGACAGGTGTGTGTGGTCCAAGTGTAGATCCGGAGCTAACTAGAGTTTCATCTACACTCTTTATCCTGGAGAAAAAAGGACTTGATATAGCACGGTATAACTTAGCAAGTGATCCAGCTAAATTTGTAGAGAACACAGTTATAAATGCTCTTTTGCATGAAAAAGGACCTGATTCACTGCCTGCTGTTGTATTAAACGGAGAAATTGTCAAAATAGGGATCTACCCAACAAACCAAGAGCTAGCAGATTGGTTTGAATTAGACATTGCACAGCTTTCTCAAAAAGAATCCAAAACAAGACTCATCTAAATTTGAAAGGGGGATTTACTGTGTTTCAAACTTTTCATCCATCAAAAATTGATACAACACCCTTTCTCTTTTTCACAGGTAAGGGCGGAGTTGGCAAAACATCAACTGCATGTGCTACAGCTGTATCGTTTGCAGATCGCGGTAAGAAAGTTTTACTTGTTAGTACAGACCCAGCTTCGAATTTACAAGATGTGTTTAACATCGAAATAAGCAATCAACCTATGGAGATTCCTCAGGTTAAGAATCTGTATGCATGTAACCTTGATCCTGAAGAAGCCGCCGCTGCCTACCGCGAAAGAGTCGTGGGACCATTTCGAGGTAAACTTCCTGATTCAGTTGTTTCCACAATGGAGGAGCAAATGTCCGGTGCCTGTACCGTTGAGATTGCGGCCTTTGATGAGTTCACCAATTTATTAGCAAATGAGCAAATAATAAAAGAGTATGACCACATTATCTTTGATACAGCTCCAACTGGACATACCTTGCGACTTCTCCAGCTCCCCACTGCATGGAGTGGATTTTTAGAAGAAAACTCACATGGTGCATCCTGCCTTGGTCCCTTAGCTGGTCTAGCCGGCAAAAAAGAACTGTACGCTGAAACGATGAGAGCTTTATCTAATCCAAAGCAGACAACTTTAGTTCTTGTAACCAGACCCGAGAAATCTTCTTTGTACGAAGCACAGAGAGCATCCACAGAATTAAAAGAAATAGGTATTGCGAATCAATGCCTCATTGTAAATGGATTACTTCAAGACTTTGTAGAACATGATAAGGTTTCAGAAGCTTTCTATGCTCGGCAAAGGTCTGCACTTGCAAACAAGCCCGTTGGATTAAATGAAGTTACAACCTACTCTCTACCTTTCGTTTCTTTTCCGTTAACTGGCATTTCAAATCTCAGGGATCTTTTCAGTGAAAATCTCATCCCAGCAGAGTCAGAATCAGTATCCGAAATTACGCTAAACAAAGATACCTTTTCAACCCTAGAATCGATGGTATCTGCCTTCTCTTCAAATGGCACTCGCATTATTTTCACAATGGGTAAGGGCGGAGTTGGAAAAACGACGGTTGCTTCAATGATAGCAGTCGGACTCGTAGAAAAGGGACATAAGGTACATTTAACAACAACTGACCCGGCTAGCCATCTCGATTTATTGTTTGAGGAAACAAGATTAAATGACAACTTATCGATTAGTCGAGTGGATCCCGCTCATGAAGTAGAGCTATATAAAGCTGAAGTTTTATCAACTGCGATGGAGCATGTAGATGAAGAAGGTCTTGCCTATTTAAAAGAGGATTTAAACTCTCCGTGTACAGAAGAAATTGCCGTGTTTCGTGCATTTGCCAAAATCGTTGAGCGATCCCTTGAAGAAATTGTTGTCATTGACACCGCACCAACCGGGCATACTCTACTCTTGTTAGATGCAGCACAGTCCTATCATAAAGAAGTAGCTCGTTCAACGGGTGAAGTCCCAGCAAGTGTACAAAATCTTTTACCTAGGCTACGTAATCCGAAGGAAACAAGCGTTGTGATCGTCACTTTAGCCGAAGCCACTCCAGTGCTCGAGGCAAAAAGACTGCAAGAGGATTTAAAACGTGCCGAAATCGTTCCATTGTGGTGGGTTATTAACCAAAGTCTTTTTTCTACAGATACGATTGACCCTGTTTTAAAAGGGCGAGCAGCTGCTGAAAGGCAGTGGATTCAAACTGTATCTCAGGAATTAGCCGATAACTGTGCCATTATCCCTTGTCTTGCTGAAGAAATTACTGGCTATGAGAAGCTAAAGAGGGCAGTAGAAAATTAGAGAAAGAAGGTGTGACTTATATGGTGAAAAACTATCATGAATTAATAAAAGGTCGTATTTTCATTGGTGGTGCCGATGACATTGATGCTTTATTGAGTAACGAAAGAATAGATACCGTTTATGATTTACGAGCAGAGGCAACACCTGGAGAGTATTCATATAACCGTGTTCATCTTCCCATCGTAGATGATGCAGATCAGCAAGATGACTCCGTAAAACAAGCAATAAATGAGGTAATCAATCAATATAATGATGGGAAAAATGTATATTTCCACTGCTCAGGTGGAAAAAACCGGACAGGTACTGTGGCTATCGGCAGTCTCCTTGAATTAGGAATAGCAAACAGCGTTGATGAAGCGGAAAACCAGGCTATAGCAATTCGTCCTGTTATAAAGGTGAAACCTGAAATGAAGCAAACTTTAGGACGTTTATTTCCAAAACAGATATAATAGACAAAAAAGGGGGAAACACGATGATTATTACAGAAGAAGCAAATATAAAAATACTCGAGATCCTAAAAGAGCATAAAGCTGAAGGTATACGAGTATTCTTTGCAGGCTTTGGCTGAGGCAGCCCAAAAATTGGACTGGCTCTGGATGAGCCTGAAGCAGATGATGAAATTAGAACCGTCAATGGTGTAAGAGTTTCAATTGACAACAAAATTCTTGAGATGGCTAAAAATATGACATTAGATTTAAAAGATGGCGAGCTTGTTTTTGCAGGATTGCCTGAGTCTGAATGCTGTTAATGAAGAAACAAGCATGCCCACTTACAAAGGGCATGCTTGTTTTTTTCAATAAAGCTTTTTTTCAATGACAATACATAATTTTACATAAGTAGCATATCTTTCAATATCCTAGTTGCTTATCAGAATACATGCCACTTTCCTATTTAATGAATTCCTTCTTACTTATTTTTTGAATCATGGATTGGCTGTGCTCACCAACAAGTAACATCAACAAATGGAGCGGCAGAAAAGCATACACATTCCAGTTCTTCATTCGTAAAATACCTAATTTTAGAATGGCCTGATCACAGATATGCATGATAACCACACCTAGTATCTTCCATTTTCCTTTCATAAAGAGGGTACTGATGGTTCCAATCATACTTAATAGGAAAGTATAGATTGGGCCAGTCAAATAGTCATCTCTGTATTTATTTCGGACAAAGCCCGTTTGGAACAGAAACTTTTTAAAAACAGTTGTAAGGATAAAATATGTATTCGTATAAATTGTCCAGTAACAAAAGAACAATGTTCCTTTTTTTATACCATCTACATTCCTCTGCAAGCCATTCCACCATTTTTGTACGATCCAAAAGTACATGGGGATTAGGGTAAGTGTATAAGTTGTCCTCCAAGTTATATTCTTAAAGACTCCTAAAAAGATAAATAGCCGCTCCACTAAAGAGAATGCAATTCCTGCAATAATTCGACCTCTCCATCCATACTGAAAGGAAGCCAGAAAAGTGGCCTTGATTGGGACAAAAACAGCTTGAGAAAGAATGCCCCCAAATACCGAGTCTTGCCACTTATTCTTGAACACCTTGGGATAATACATATACATCTTAAAAACATTGAGGACAAAATATTCAAATACAAAGGCAATGCTAATGCTACTCAACAATAGTATCCACACATTTTGTTTCTTTTTATAAAATAATGTATAGCCTAATAATATAAGATGCAATAGGGTTAAAATGACAAATGGAATCGTTTTTTTCTTCATATCTACTCACCCTTAGGTCAATGTATCTAAATAGGTTTTCCTAATCTGAATAAAATAGACATTTTCTTTAATAACTAAAGACAAAAAAAGCCCATCATTACAATGAGCTTCTAAACTATATTATTACTTTTACCCTTCATTCTTGATTTGATTCTTTGGATTTAGCCGCCTATTTCTAAATCCGTATGAAATATAAATAACAAGACCAATTGCTAACCACACCACAAAACCAGTCCAAGTAAATGCAGAAAGCTGAATCATAAGATAAATACAGAAAATTATTGCTAATGCAGGAATTAAAGGAACCCACGGTGTTCTAAACCCTCTAATTAGTTCTGGTCGTGTTACACGAAGAACAGCAACACCTAGAGAAACAGTTGCGAAGGTGAATAATGTTCCTATGCTGGTTAATTCAGCTAATTTACCCAATGGGACAAACCCAGCAAAAATGGCAACTAATATCCCTGTGATCCATGTGCCTGTCAAAGGAACTTGTGTTTTAAGATTAATTTTTGACAAGCCTTAGGTAGAAGTCCATCTCGACTAATCGCAAAGAATAGGCGTGATTGTACAAACATCATCACGATTAGAACAGTAGTAATTCCTACGATGGCTCCGAGCGATTTAAATCCAGCTGCCCAATCTTGGCCTTTGCTCCTAATACTCGTTTAAGAGAATTAATCGTATTTTCAGATTGAAATGGTTTCTTACGAAGTAAATTCATGTTGACCTCCTGATGTGTAATACATGTGGAATTATGTTACTTACCAAATAGTTATTTTTAAAGACTGAAATTTCCACAAAATGCTATAATTAATTTTGACGTACCACAAAAAAAGCCGCTTATGAAGGGCAGCTTTCTGACAAACTATTATATATAGGTTATATTTACCATTAATGGATTTTTTATTCTAACTCTTTAAATCATTCAAACAGAGTTCAAAGTCCTTGTCGACAATGAAAACTTCTATTCTTTCTCCCATTTTAGTACTACTTTCACTATGGCTTTTAGGGTTATTTGACCTCGAGGGGCAGGGCGCTGGAGCGGGATTCAGTTGCACTAGCCCATATAAATTCTGATATTATAAAAAAACCAATGTTCTACTAGTAGATCATTGGCATTTCAAGTTATTAAAAAAACCTCTTCTTCCAAAAAATAACAGCTGTGACACTAGATAAAATGAAAGAAATACTAATGGCAACAAAAAATGAATAAGGATAATATTGGAATGGAATAAGCACATTCATTCCATAAAAGCTTGCAACCATTGTTGGTAAAGACATGATAATAGTAATGGAAGTCAGAAATTTCATGACAATATTCACATTATTTGAAATGACCGATGCAAAGGCATCCATCATACCGCTTAGGATTGTTGAATGTGTTTCAGCCATCTCAATGGCTTGTTGATTCTCGATAATAACATCCTCTAGCAGTTCTTGGTCATCCTCATACATTTTCAGGTAACTACTTTTTAACATTTTCTGCATCACGATGTTATTAGATTTTAAAGAAGTTGTGAAATAGACTAAACTTTTTTCTAAATTCAACAATGAAAAAAGTTCTTTATTTTTCATAGATTGATGCAGTTCCTTTTCAATAATATCCGTCTTTTTAATTATTTGTTTTAAATATTTGAGAAAAGATGTTGCCATTAAATAAAGAATTTGAAAAGAGAACCTTGTTTTCTTATAGGTGAAAAATTTCTTTACTTTATTTTGTGCGAACAAGTGAAAAATCGGGTTATCTTTTAGACATACAGTAATAAAGCAATTTTTCGCTATGATCATTCCCAATGGAATTGTATCGTAAATAGGGATGTCATTTTCATCAACAGAAACTAGTGGAAGATTGACGATAATTAAAATATTATCTTCGTCTCTCTCAATCCTTGATCGTTCTTCTTCGTCTAATGGATCTTTTAGGAAATCTATTGGAATTTGTAAAGTAGTAGCAACCTCATTAATCTCCTGTTCGGTTGGAGAAACAATATTAACCCAGCATCCAACGCTGATTACATTTTGTTCTTCAAGAATCCCTTGTTCATTTGTCAAATAAATTTTCAACATTGTGAAAACCTCCTCATTTTAGTGAGGAAGACAAAAGTACACAAGACACTCAAGGAATCTGTTGTTTTTTTTCGTAATCAACCCCCTTAAGACTTGTTCATTATTGACTTCCTCGTTATCCGAACAAGGTTCGGGTTCATTGCAACTTCGACTACTCAAAAAAACTCAACTCCTTTACTTTTTAGCTCCTTCAATATCATACTCGGACTACTTGTCCTTGTAAACTCAGTATATATTCTATTAGAACAACCAGTGGATCTTAAAAAAGTAAAACAGCCTTCATTTCGAAGGCCATTCTAGTAATTAATCTTAAAATCATTCCTTAATGCTAATAGTCACCCAGAATTTATACACGAAATGATTATCTATAGAACTCGTTTCTGCCTTAACCGTAAACTCGATGAATGAGGCTATGGTAAAAGGCCAAGGGATATACACTTATAGTCCGGAGTCACGTACCCATCATATATTCTTCCATATATATCGTTAGCAATTGAGTCTGCCCATAAATCTGCTTCTAATGGCTTTTTAGTTCCTTTCGGATTGGCTGCTGGAAGTATTGAAGGAGCTAGTTCCTTCTCTTACATCTTGTGCTTTTTGTCAGTTCCGCATTTGTTCCTCTGGATGTAATGCCAAAGGTAGTACGTCTCTTCGCAGAATATCAACCAATGACCCCAATTATTCAAACAATCAGAAATCTATTATATTCAGATGCTGTTGGAAAAGATTTGTGGTTGTCTATTGATTGGATGATATTAATCATAATGATTTCATATATATTTGGAATGAAAGCTTATAGGAGAGTATAAGCAACAGTAGTTCACGTTGTTTTGATTAGTAAAGTCATCTCATTTAAAATAATTAAGTGGCTGGGATAATGTGGAGATACACTCAAAAAACATTTTAAATATCTATTGATCTCACACTAAAAATCGCATATCGATTGACAAGTAAAAACACTCAGCAATAATATTTTTTTGTTACCCCTTCTTCAGATGACCATGATCCTTACTTAAACAACCCTTTTTTCCTAAACCAAAGAAACATTCCCATCCCCACAGCAAACATCACAAAAAGAGTTTGGAAGTATCCGTATTTCCATTTTAACTCTGGCATATAGTCAAAATTCATTCCATAAATACCGGCAATAAAGGTTAGCGGCATAAAAATAGTTGTTATGACTGTTAATACTTTCATCACTCGATTGGTTTGGTGAGAATTCAGTGAAATATAGCCATCTCTCATATCTGCGGTTAGTTCACGACATGCCTCTAGCATTTCAACCAGCTTTAATAAATGGTCATGAATATCCGAAAAATACTCCATCTTCCCTTGAATCCCTGTAAGTCGTTGGGATTTTATCATTCGATAGGTTAGATCTCTCATGGGTGAAACCGTGTGTCTTAATGATAAGAGATCCTGCCTGGCCTCAAACAATTTTTTTAGTAATGATTCCATTGATCGTTTTCTTGAGTTTACATTTATTTCATCTAAAGTGTCTTCTACCTGATAGACTAGCGGAAAATAATTGTCTACAATTTTATCCATCACATGATACAAAACCAGGGTTGGTTCCCATTTATCAAGATTCTTGGAATGACCAACCCGCTCCCAAACCGCATCAATTTCTGGTGAGGGTTCATGGTGAAAAGTGATAATGTAATTTTCCCCTAAGAATATATCTACTTCTTCTCTTGAAAAGGTAGTGGGATTTATCGCTTGAGCAACAAAAAACGTATAGTCCTCATAGTAGTCCAACTTCGGTCTTTGCAATATATGTAAACAGTCATCAATAGCTAACGGATGGAAGTTTAACGGATCATTCAAAAAATCTAATTCTTCTTCAGTAGGACAATTAAAATCAACCCAAAACCAAAAATTCTTTTTTTTAATTAGTTCAGCTATTGGCAAGTCTTTTATCAATTCACAATCATCGTTTATAGAAATGGTTCTAATCATATGATCTCCTTTTACATGATCTTCTTTAGTTAAACATATAAGAAGTATCGGTAAAATGAAATGAGAAGCAAATATTAAAGTGAAGAATGACATCAGCAACTACTATTATTCTTCTTCGACAAGTAATTCTTGATTGATGAGTTTTATCATATCCTCAAAATCAAAAGGTTCATATTTCCGGACAACTTCAGAAAACTGAGAGACAATCTTCAATGCTTCAATACTTTCAACGGGATGGCTTCCAGATGCACTCTCTGCTGATAGCATAACAGCACTCGTTCCATCTAGGACAGCTTGAAAGATGTCCGTTACTTCTGCTCTAGTTGGAATAGAGTTTTCAGTCATAGATTGTAGCATTTGTGTTGCTGTCACAACAAATTTACCAATCTTGTTACATTCAGCTATCATCGCTTTTTGTAATAAAGGTATCCAATAGTATGGCAATTCAACTCCTAGGTCTCCTCTCGCAATCATAATGGCATCTGACTGATCACAGATTTCTTTGAAGTTTTGTATGGCTTCCATCGTTTCTATTTTTGCCATTAGTTTGGGAGGAGTTGCTGTTCTTTCTTTAACAAATTTCTTAATTTCCTCAAGATGAATTGGCTTCCTAATAAAAGAACACGCCATATAATCGACTTGCTCCTCGATTAGAAATTGCATATCCTTTTTATCTTTCTCTGTTATCGCCGGCAGCAAAAGAGTTGTTCCAGGAACATTGACACCTTTACGAGACGAAATCTTTCCGCTTCTCATTACGATTGTTGTTATAGAATCTTTGTCCACTTCTGTTACGTTTAACTCAACTCCGCCGTCATTAATAAGAATGCGGCTGCCCACTTTGACATCTAATGCAAGACCTTTGTAGTCCACACTTACTTCCCGTTCGTCGCCTTCTATTTCTCGAGTAGTTAGGCTAAATCCGCTACCTACTTGAAGGATTATGTTCTCCCTTTTCAATTTACCTATTCTTATTTTCGGTCCTTGTAGATCGGCTAGTATTTTTATTTCCTTATTCTTTTCTTTACTTAATTGTCTCACAAGATCAATTACATTTTTATGACTTTCATGATCACCATGCGAGAGGTTTAAACGGACGATTGTCATTCCGTGGTCTATTAATTCGCCCAGAACTTCCTGATTTTTACTTGCTGGTCCAATTGTACATATACGATCTATCATCTCTTGCCTCCTCAAATACACAACCATATTATGTCCTAAAGTGACAGTTATTAAGAGACTTCTCCGGTAAAATAATGCAAATAAAAGAAGACGATTCCCTCTATTAAAGAAAATCGTCTTCTTTTGCATTCTTCTAATTGTTAAACTCCAAAAATAGTATTCAAGTTTAATTCTAATCCCTTTATTGTAAGAACCGACATGGTGTCTTCTCTCGTAAAAACTCCATGAAATTCGAACTGTTTGTCTTCTAAGTAATACACTTCTACTGATTCGTTGTTTACGTCAACAATCCAATATTCCTTTACTCCAGCTTTCTCATATAGCTGATATTTCTTCCATCGGTCTATCTTAACAGAGGCAGGTGAAAGAATTTCAATAATGATATCAGGCGAACCCTTACAGCCCTTTTCATCTAGCTTTTCCTTGTCACATATTACAGTTAAATCAGGCTGAACAACATTGTATGTTTCATCATCCTTATTTCCTTCTGAAAGCAGTCGGACATCAAAAGGGGCGAAAAAGACTTCACATTCTTTATCTCGAAGGAAAAGTGAAAACTCAGTCGATATCTCTCTTAGGACTTGTTGATGCTTTCGAGATGGAGCCGGTGTCATATTAATGACTATTCCATCAATTACTTCAATTCGATCTTCGTCCCATACTAGATAATCAGCATAAGAGTATTTACGTTCTTCTTGGGGAATGGACATGTTTTCATTCCTCTCGGGGTCGGATTTATTCTTACATTGTACTAAATTTAAGGATGGATTCAAAGAAGGTCACCTTTTTACATGTAATAATTACCCCTGTTGCTTTTTCATCAATTGAGCAATCTTATGACTATCCTCACTCGGGATTTGCTCAAGCTGCCCGATAACAAGATCTTGACGCTCTAATGAATGGTTCTGGCTCAGCTTTTGCTTTCCTTCGACTCTAGTAATCTTTATTTTAAAACCAACAATTCCCTTACTTAAAGCCTCAACATAGCTCGGCTCAACTTCATCAAGATTGTACAAACTATCAGGTCTTTCATATTTTCTAACAAGATCTCGTAACGTATCCATTAACTCTTGATCACTTTCCATCATTTCGACACGGCCATAAACATGAACAGCTACATAATTCCATGTAGGCACTGCTGTTTTTGTCTCGTACCAGGAAGGGGAGATATAGCTATGAGGTCCTTGGAAAATAGCGAGGACTTCATGGTCCTCAATGTCTTTCCATTGTGTATTTTGGCGTGCAATATGTCCATAGAGAATTCCCTTTTCACGGTCTAAAGTTAAAGGGAGATGGGTAGCATAAGGTCCACCATTGTGCTGTGAAAACATAGCTGCGAAGCTGTATTTTTCAATCATGTCATATATCACTTCGGTATCCTTTATTTCAAATGACTTTGGTATATACATATCGGATTCCCCTTTTACTTGTATGTATCTTAAGTATATAACAAGATATTACACTTTGATTTTTCCATCATAAAATAATTGAAAAAAGCCTGCCATTTTATATAGCAAACCTTGTTTCATTTATGAGTTCAATCTACTACCTAGAACGACACTTCTTCCCCATACCCCATTACAACAACCTTTGTTGATGAATCACCCTCTAGTGCTAGTTGGAGTTCACTATCTCGATTCATCATCATTTCCACTACAGGCAATTCACTTAAAAATGCATCAAGTATTGCTTGTCAATGGACACCCTGGATTTCTATCAGAAAACGAATCAATTAAATACTTTTTTCACTCTGACTTGTTAACAAATAAATGGCATGACCCTAATCGTAAAATTTTCAAATACAGCATCCCAGCTTTTATGAAAGTTATCATACAAGCTAAAGGTATGTATGTGAATTAGGTTTTATGAATGTATTGGATGTATTAAGCTTTTAATAAAAAATTCAACGCATCATCATAGTTGTCAAAATGAAACTCATTTTTATGGTCCGAATTCCTTGCTGTTCGTGAAAGCTGCAGCTTTACAACAGCACTCTTAAATACAACAGCAGCTCGGTTCATTCCCTTTGTTAGTAGCCATCTTTGATGTTCCTCAAGCTTCTTTTGAGTCTCTGTTTTTAGTACCCCAGATTCTCTCATATCAACTACCAGGTCAAATGTTGAACTCCTTAGACTTGTAATGAGTTTCTCAAGCTCTTTGTTTGCTTGTTCTACATGCTCTGGTTCAAGTGGTCCTACCCATTTTAACCCAATGATTTTCTTTGATTGATCGACAATCTTCACTTCATACATTTATATAACCACCTTTATATCTGATGGGTATATAGTACTGTATATTTATCTTGAATTCAAGATATGATGTGTTGATCACATCGGCACGATTCTTTAAAAGCTCCATTTCCTGGCTTAAAGGAAAAATTACCCATTCTGCATGTTTATCCTTGTCGCAATATTACCTTTTTTTTATTGATTTACAGAAATTTTGAAAGAAAGTTGAAGGTTTCACTCATTCATTAACCTCTTCTATTTCATCTAACAGCTTATGGATTCCCGCTGCAATTAGCCTTACCTCTTTCACTGTGGTAGCGTGCTTTAGCTCTTGCAAGAGCTCCCCGTACTTCTTGCGCTGCACATCTGTCTTGGAATCTAATAATAACCTCACACAACTTCTTCCTCCCAGAAAACTCTCTCTATCTATCTTTTGCCCTATTTGACACGAATTAATCTACCTTTTGGCACATTTCTTTTTTGCTTCTCATCTTTTTCAAAATTTTGTTTCTTCCCCTAATCAATATATAACCAGTTTTAGAAATTCATACACTTCGCTTCACTTATGCGCCTCGATTTTTTTCAAGTTCTTCGGTTTTGGGTCGTTCAACTCGTATTCTTTTTGTAATAGAATTCATTTAATCGAAGAAAATTCAAGGGCAAATGGTTCACCCGTTTATCAACTCTGTTTGCATCTACAACCACGATTACTTGTTCTGAGTTAGTGGGATCATTATTTATTAAAAGATTTAACCCCAAAAAGGTAGGTATTTAAAAAGTTTTGAGGGGTTCATGAACAGTCAAATACTTCGTTTTACAAGTTATTGGAAATTCAGATTAAAAACGGGAAAACCATTCTTTCCTTAAGCGGCCATTGCCCCGTATTTGCTCACTGCTCTGAAGTTATATGCTAATATTTTGGTATGAATCCAGATTTTTGAGCGAACTAAACCAAGGACAGGGATATCGTCTATTTTGAATCCTCTGTAGAAATTATTCCCTCTGTACCTGCTCTAAAATTGGCTAATTCTCGATGTCGCTCACCTTTCATATGACTTCTTACTTTATCAGTCTGTAATTTGTTTTTGGTATATCGAACAGTGTTGGCTTTCTTTTGCTGCTGAATAGGGCGTTTAGCCAACATCACCTTTCCCATTCTTCGAACGTTAGGTTTCATCTGGGTCAGAAGGATTATTAAGACTGTCGGGAGAGATTTGCTTAGCTTTGATTGGAATCTTTATCTGCGGTTTGCATGGCATATGGTAGCCTGAATGCCATGCAAAGAGAGATCATTGTAAGTGTGCCTTCCCACTATCCATAGTAATGATTTCCATGTGTTTTTCATTAGTAAAAGCCCTTCGAAAAGCAAAAACATTTAAATCTAAAATGACATGAAAAACCCTGACTATTTCTCAGGGTTTTCATATTGAAACTAAGAAGCCTTGGATATTTTTTGACCTATAAAAAAACCAACTAAGCTTGTCAAATAAGCGATAAGAATACTTAGAAGAGCCAAACCGATGTCTGGAGGGATATCTATATAATATCTTAATCCATAAATAGGGCCTGCGAAAATAAAAACAGTAGGAATTGCGAGTAGTATAAATTGGCTGAAGTGACCAAAAACAAACAATATAGCTCCTACGCTCCAATATATAGAAGAAAACTTTATAAAACTTCTTCTTTTCCTGTACCCAAGAAATATCCCATATAGTAGCCATATGAATATAAAACTTACCGATGACTATATTATTTTATTTCTTTTTACTTAGGCGTACTAGCAGTAACTAAGCTCATATAATCTTTTTGCCTTTTAGGGGTTATAAGAGTTCCCCCATGGTGATCTCTAATCCAATAATCAGCTTTTGAAACATCCCATTTAGTATCACTACCGTATACTCTATGCCCATACCATTCATAAATCCACTCCACCACTCCATCACATCTCATTGAAGTTATCTCATCAGCCTCTACCCAAGAGCCTGATGCTCCAGTATCATAATAAACTTGATAACCAACATTATAGGATATGGCTTCTGTAACTAATCTTCTTCCCATAGAAACAAATAAGTCCCTGTCGGAAGATGAAGTATATGATTTTGGTTTGTATACACCTTTAAAATTATAACCATCTAAAAAGTCACTCCAAGATGCCCATTTCACATATCCCGTTCCATGATGGTGAACAACTGGTAAGAAATCTGTACTTTTAGGTTCATCCATAAGCCCTACGTGCCATTCATAGTTAAAAAACACTCCATCTCGATAAACTGCATACCCTTGGTACAATAATACTCAGAATAGCATTCTCACTCATTAAATCAGAGATTGAAAAAAAGGCTGAGTCTGATAAAAACTTATCTTCAGTCTTTGCCATAACTGATTTACTTTCTTCAATGAAGCTTGCTTCTAACTCATCATAATCATGATTATCTTTGTTTTCATTTAAGAACTTTGATGTTGCTTTTAAAGCAGCAGATATTTTATGTTTTGATTCAGTATCTTTGTTTTTAATTATTTCCTTAGAAATTTCATATGCCTTTTCAAGATTTACTTGAGATAGCTTTTTCATACTTACAAACGCAATCTCATCATCATTATTACTGATATTATTTAATAATATTGGCTCATCACTTGATTCAACATCAGAATCCATCAGGATTTTGACTTTTATAGCTTTATCTATTCTATTATCTACTAATAATCTCTTTATTTCTCTTCTAACCTCTTTATTGTTACTGTTTTTTTGAAAAAATAAATCTACTAATATATGTTTGGTTATTATTGTATTGTTTTCTTCTGTAATTTGATTAATGATTTCTTCATTACTAATCTCTGATTTTTTCTCTACCAATGCACTTGCAAAAGGAATCAAAATACTACTTGAAATTAAAATATCACTATTACCATCTGACAATAAGTTAATCTCTGCTATGATTTCTGTTTTGTTAAGTTTCTTAATATCCTTAATAAGATCGTTCTCCTCTTTATTCTGATATTTCTCAAACAGATTTACCACATTCGCATTAATACTTCCTTCAGTAGTTACAGAAAACCCAACTGATACTAATAGACCTAACAGCAATGACAAGGTTAATAATACAACTTTCTCTTTAGATAACATTTTCCTCACTCATTATATCAATTTACTAGTCTATAATATTAGTTTTTCTATCTTTCAGAACGTGATTTACATAAAATTAACAAACTTTATATTCTTTGTGGACTAATTTAATTAGAGCTGATTTTTCTTAATTTTTCTATACTACTATTCATCCTTTTCCACATTACTGATCCTTGAAATGGCTTATTATATAATTAATAAAATTAGAAAACAAGCAGGTATTATTGTTAATATTGTTTGAGTGTCTTGATAAGCCTTGCTTATCCCTAAGATTGAGAGCCAATATATAATTGCTGTAGTAAATGCAAATCTAATGTGAAACATCTCTCATCACTAGGCGCTTCTATTCATAAGGCAGTATTTTTACAATATCTTATTATTTTCATAAGAAAGTTGGTAGCCCATAAAGTTCCACCTACATTATAAACAGAATCACATCTCGCTTTTTTTCCTTCTGTAATTTCTGGATGATTTAGTCTGCATAGAGCTTAGGGTCAATACCAAAAATCTCCCATGAAGTTTTACCTCCACGTTTCCTGTCTACTAGATGATCTAGCAATCCTTAAAAACTCCCTCGGAGAGCTGCTCTAATAGTGTTAATTGCAAACGAATATATAGAAGTATACACTATAATATTTCTCGTTTTCTGGCGTAAGCTGTTCCAGCTTCCGATTATTTTTTTCAATTATAAAAAGGTGCAATACAATTGCACCTTCCCTAAAATAAGTAATACACTTCATTTTATTTCATTCATAGTTTATAACCGGAGGCTAATTTAGCCTTTATTCATTGTCACGGTGACCTCTATTGTTGTCTTCATTACCTGTTAAATTTTTAACAGCATTCGTTGTTGCGTCTACCGCACCCATTGCAATATTCTCTGTTGTTTCTAATGCACTATGAACGGTATGAAATGCCGCTCCAGCTGTGTTTTTAATTCCTTTTGAAACACTTTTATCTGACAATTTTATTCACCTCCTAAACAAAAGTAGGTTGTGTATTTTTAAAATAATTATTCAGGTAATAACTTAGTTAATGCTTTAGTATTCATCTAGTTTCAAGTCAAACTTCTATTCATTTATTTTTCAATAGATGCCCACTTATAACTATGTCAGGGCCAAATGAGTTTCTATATACGTTTTTCACGTATGGTTGCTGTAATTGTGCAGTTCCAACCTGATAAAGTGGCGCTATGGCCGCATCCTCTTCTAATAAAATGCGTTCTGCTTCTTGCTTCGCTTCAAAACGTGCCACTAAGTCAGTGGTTAGGGTTGTTTTTGCATCTGCTAATGATATGCAAAGTCAATCTGACTATTATAAAAAGTTGGCTCAAGTGGAACGAAGAATGAATTATACAGATGGATTACATGTTGGTTCCACTTATACAACCATCGCTCACCTATGGTTCATTAAACAGCTTGTAAGAGCTTTTGAGTGGCGTTTTGTGACCGTTGAGTACAATTCTCTTATGACCTCTATTAATCGGGTATTTTCGAAGGAAATACGTCTCAGCAATGTTCAACATTTTTTATGTCAAACAGATAAAACGAAAACAAGGAAAGAGGTTCGTAAGGAATTTCTGTAAGTGAGAGTTGATTTAATTAGTTGGGGAAAGATGCGAGGATATGGAACAAGGTCTTTAAGAAAGTTGGCATCCTTGCAATTGCAAGAATTGTTCGAACACCATTATTTTCATAAAAGAAGTCTCCTCTTCTTCAGGAACGCATTTAGAATATGCAGATAATTCTATCTTGCATCTACTCACCACAATAGATAGAGGTTTGCGTTCGGTAGATTGCACTACGAATCTATCTATTTTTGAACCAAAAGATGCAGCAGCGTTGATTATGAATGCAAATGATAATGAAACGAATACCTTTATTCAACACATTCGGAGAAGATTGTCTATTTTAGAAAGACCTATAACGACTGCTCGTGGAGATGGCAAAAGTTATATCTATTTTAATTTTAATCCAAAGTATGTTCAGATGGCTTTAACCATTCTTAGAACATATTATAACTTCTGCCTTCTTTACAAGACACCCAATGGTACAAATGAAGCACCTGCTCAAAGACTAGGGATAGCAAAAAAGGTTTTTGACTTGAAAGATATAATATATCTACGTTAGATTGGCTTTATTTAATATAATGGATTTGACTTTTTATGTTAAAATAAATACAAGGGACATTAAACGACCACCTGCTAAAGCAGGTGGATTTAGACATAAATGTCAACGACTAAAGTCGTATATCAAGACTGAAGTCTTCTCAAAGTCCTTGTGCTAAAAGCATACTAAATTAGACTAAACTCATTCTTCAATCTTGAATATTTCATCTTTTCCCTCACTAAACTGGTTAGCTATATAGTTTCTAATAATTTCCTCAGTGACATTGCCAACTGTTGCACAGAAGTACCCTCTTGCCCACAAATGTTGTCCCCAGAATCTTTTCTTGAGTTCTGGAAATTCATCTTGTATAAGCCTGGATGATCGTCCTTTTAGGTACTGCATAATCTTACTTGGCGCAAGGCTTGGAGGACACGATAATAACAGGTGGATGTTCTTTGCCCACACTTCCCTGCAGAATAGTGATCCCTCTGGCTTCGCATCCTTGCCTTATTAGCTCTCGTGTTCTTTTGGCAATTGGAGCATGCAAAACCTTATACCTATATTTTGTGACCCAGATAACGTGGTATTTTATATCAAATACAGCATGACTACTTTTTTGATAACCGTCCATACTTTCACCTCTACTGTAGTATGGACATTTAAAGATAAGGCTAAAAGCGTATACCGTCTAAAGACGGTGGATTTAAACCACGCATTTGTAAATTAAATATTAAGGGGGATATACACTTGAAAAAATTAATTGTGTTATTAGCATTATTTTCAATCCTAGTCGGATGTGCACCAAAAGTCGAAGAAGGCATTTCACAAAAAAAAGCTGAGGAAATTGCCTTAGAAGATTTAAAACTAGAAAGCAATATGGAACATCTTAATGAAGACGGAGTAATCACACCTGAGAGTCTAGAAATCTTAGATTCAATCAAGGATAAAAAATATAATGTATGGATTGTAACGATTACATCTGATGAAGAAGAACCAAAAGGTAAAGAAGTTGCACAATATAAAATCGATTTAAATGGCAAAATCATCAGTAAAATAATATTGTAATGAAAATATTCGATTATTAATGTCAAAAGGATAGCGAATTCGCTATCCTTTTTCTATGCCATTTGTTATGATATTTCAATTTTTCTCTCCCTGAACCGAACCCGTTAGTAGAACTTACTCTTTTTTCCCGAATTAGTATAGGAAAAAGGATAAAAGTGTTGGAAAAATAAAAAGTATTGTATTGTATAAAGGCATATTGTGAAGCTGTAGCTGGGTCAACTACCTTTTGCCAAGCATAGACAAAATCTTGAGCAGTTACTGGTGTACCATTTGACCACTGTGCCAGGCACTTGCTTTCCGCGGGGAGCAAGTGCCTGCAACGAAAAATCAGCGGACAAACTTTATATCCTACATCTGTTAAAAGCAACAACGTTTACAACAGTCAAAAAGAAAAACTCAGAGCCATTTATAGTTCTGAGTTTTTTTATGCTAAATACTATGTGATCATGTGATCTATGTAGAGAATTCCATTGTTATTTGGACAGTTTATTTAGTGGTTTCTCCACAATAACTGAACTACTTAGCCAGAAGGCTCTCCCTTTTTATCTACCTATTAATTAGAAACTGTCGTATCCTGATTTTGAACATCATTGCCCTTTTTTCCTTTTAAAACAAGTGTAACTAGCACGACGAGTGCACTTACAATATAGATTGCTACACTACTACCGACTGAAGCTTCTTGGCCCGCAAATTGAACCGCTTGACCGGAAATAATGTACCATGTAACGAGTAGGGCATTGACGAAAGCTCCTGTGAAAATGCTGCCTGTCTTTCTGAAAAAAAAGGTTGAAATCAGAGCAGTTAAAAAGTTAATAAATACAAATTGGAATGCTACGATGTTTAGAAGTGACTTAGCAACATCCATCTCTTCATTTACGAAAAGAGGGATATAGGCCATTAAGAGTAGAACAACAATTCCTAATGTATTAATTCCTACACTCGCAAAGAACCACTTCCATGCCGTTTTTCCTTCTGTCGAACTTTCTCTTAAACGCATTTGACCATGTAACAATGCTCCGTTCACTAAGAAGAAAAGTAAGAATGGTGCTAAATATTTAACCATGATGATAAATTGGGACCCATTCATTGGTTTGAATGCCATGACCCAAATTCGGAAATCAACTAAGAATGCTGCATGCGCTAGGACTGTTAATAAGTAAAACGCCCCAACTGTTGTAATTGCTAGTAGTGCTGATTTTCCGATGGATCTGATATCTAATTCGAATCCATCCTTAGAATGAGAAATACCATAGTGATAGGAATTCCCGCCCTGTTTTTTGTTACTAACATTATGCCAAACAAGGAAGAGCACCACACCAATCACAGCGTTGAGTAGAACCCATACAACAAATCCGTTGGTTAAAGATTGGGGCCAGAAGCTATTTACTGGTAGCCATGCTGTTCCCCACGCTTGGAAAGGAAAGAATGTCAGTGCTGGAATTGCTGCTGCAATAATGGCTCCAACAATCCATGTGCCCTTTGTACTATATCCTTTAAATACTGGTACACCTCGTACCAAGGTTTTGAAATATCCTGTGCTTAATAGGTTGGCTGCAAATGAGAATAAGAACATGAAAGCACCCACCATGGCTGCTAGTGTACTAAACTCTTTTATTTTCCAAATCTGATCGGACGAGTCCATTGGATTTGGTGCCGGAATGGCTTGTTGCAAAAAATCCAACACATAACCAGTTGATTCTGTCGACTAGTGGTTAGAAGGATGTGTTTCATTTGGAATATATAAGGTACGTGCTGACTGGTCTTCAAATGATCCATACAGCTGTTTAGGTGTTACTGATTCTTCTGTTCCAAATACCTTTTTAATTTTATCTGTATCTGCTATTTGTTTTGCTTGTGGAACCTCCCACATGAGCTTTGCAAATTCGTCATACTTCCCAAACACAATGGCATAGTTAAATTCTGTATCGGCTGTTACTTCTCCAGCACCATATGTTTCGGTTGAGGATCCAACTTGAATCACCGTGTGAATCCACTCTGGATTTGTCGTTGCTGCAGCTAACGTAGACCAACCACCCATTGAATGTCCTTCGACAGCAATCTTTTCTTGATCAACAAATCCTAAACCTCTTAAGTACGTTAAACCTGCTATTGCACCTCGTGATGTCACTTCAACAGGCTCTTGCTCAGAATAGCCGTGACCTTGCATATCCATTGCTAAGACAACATATCCGCGTCTGGCGAATTCGATGTTAAATGAATCTTGAACCTCTCTCGTATTTATATAACCATGCATGGTCAAGATTGCTGGTTGTTTTTCTTGTGGATTCATACCTGTTGGTGTAAACAATTTTGCGCTTAGTAGATTTCCATTGTTTCCAACAAAACGAACATCTTTTACTGTGACGCTCCCGAAGTTAGTCTGTACAGAATGTGCTACAAGACTGCTTACTAAAACGATAATCAAAGATAGAATGACTGCTAGCTTACTAGAAAAAAAGTTTTTCTTCACAATTATCCCCCCAATTTGATCATATTCCCCACACGCATATACATTTAGGTGCGCTTTCATTTTTCTTAAACGTTTTGTATGGCTCCTTTCCTTTTGTAACATTGAATGGCCAAAATAGAGAAAAGGCCCACATAATACCGACTCTTTTAGTAGTAGCACTAAAAAAGCAACATCATGTGAGCCTCCATTTTCTCCATTCACAATTATCAACTTACTCATAGTATAGAGACTTGTAGACTAAAGCCAAGTTTATTTTTAGAAAATTCTATTAAAAATTTCGACGTTATTCTCTCTATTATATTGGATGGATCGCATCATGCAATTCGTCTTCAAGCTCAAGTGTCCAATCATATAATTGTTTCTCTGTCCAATTTAGTTCATTTGCCATAAATAGTAAAATTGGTTTCTTCCAGCTATGAATCCAATCTATGTTAAAGAATAATGCTCCCGTTCTACGAATGAAGAAATCAATGGGCTTAGATGTCATTTCAAAATGAATACTGTAAACAATTTGCACATAAACATCAATTGGTAATCCGTACTTATTTTTCGGGTCATAATCCCTCGCTATATGAAATAGTTCCTTTATATTTGAACCATAAAGGTTAGCCAAATATTGATATTGATCTCTTGTAAACCCTACCCTTTCAGCCTCAAGTAAGTGAGAGGCAACAAATTGAGGAAAATTCTTTGACCCTCCGACATGGCCACCTGAAATGGGCATATTTCTGGTCTGGGACTTTTTTTTGACAGAGTCATTCGATGCAAAATCAGATGAACGAACCAGCAAATCTACAATCATTTCGGACATTTTGCGATATCCTGTTAGTTTTCCACCAGCTATCGTAATTAGGCCAGAAGATGATTCCCATATTTCATCTTTCCGAGATATTTCAGAAGGGTCCTTCCCCTCTTCATAAATAAGCGGTCTTACCCCAGTCCAGCTGGATTCGATATCAACCTCTGAAACTTTCACAGTAGGAAACATATAGTCAATGGCGTTCAAAATGTAAGTTCTATCCTCTACTGTCATTTTCGGATTCACAGCATCTTTATCATAAAAAGTGTCAGTCGTTCCGATATAGGTTTTTCCTTCTCTTGGAATCGCAAAAATCATACGACCATCTGGAGTGTCAAAATAAACAGCCTGCCCAAGAGGGAATTTACTTTGATTAAAAACAAGATGAGATCCCTTTGTTAAACGCAGGTTTTTCTTATCTTTTGACTGATCCTTTTCCCGTAAAGTATCCACAAAAGGACCCGTGGCATTCACAACTCTTTTTGCAAAGATTTTATAAGATTCTCCCGTAATTTGGTCAAAAACCAGGACCCCGACTAACCTACCATTCTCATATACTAACTCTGTAACCTTTGCATAATTGACAGCTCTAACACCTTGATTCACTGCTTCTTTTAATACTTCGATTGTTAGGCGTGCATCATCTGTTCGATACTCCACGTAGTAGCCTGCACCTCTTAATCCTTCCTTCTTAATAAGTGGTTCCTTCCTCATGGTTTCTTCCACACTTAGCATACGTCTTCTTTCACTCTTTTTCACGCCAGCAAGATAATCGTATACACGCAGACCAATGGATGTCGAGATTTTTCCGAATGTACCACCTTTGTGCAAAGGAAGTAGCATCCATTCAGGTGTAGTCACATGTGGACCATTTTCGTAAACCACTTTTCGTTCCTTTCCTACCTCTGCTACCATCTTCACTTCAAACTGCTTGAGGTATCTTAAACCTCCATGAACTAATTTAGTGGAACGGCTAGATGTTCCTGCTGCGAAATCTTGCATCTCAACCAGCCCTGTATTTAATCCCCTTGTAACGGCATCTAATGCAATTCCACACCCAGTTATCCCTCCACCAATCACAAGTACATCCAATTGTGAACTGCTCATCTTCTTTAAAATATCTTCTCTATATAGGCTAGTGAATGTCATTTTCATGGTCCTCCTCCTTTGTAAAGAAAGTACAACAATCCTGGTTCAACCTCAGGTAGCAAGTGTGCTAGAGAAAGATAACGAAAAAAGACCAAAACATATGCAACAGCTATAGCCATTGATTGTTTTGGTCTCTCCAGTGTCTCCAACCGAAATATTAACTTAAGATTATGATACCATATTTCTGAATTATTTAAAAGCAATAGTCGCCTGGATGGCCTTTTTCCAACCTCCATAAAGCTTTTCTCGTGTAGTTTCAGCCATTTTTGGTGTAAAGCATGTTTCCATTGACCATTCCTCTGAAATCTCCTTTTGGCTATCCCAGAAACCCACAGCTAATCCCGCTAAGTAGGCGGCACCAAGTGAGGTCGTTTCATTGATGACAGGTCTCTCAACAGGAACATTTAAGATATCACTTTGAAATTGCATGAGAAAATTATTTTTTACTGCACCACCATCAACCCTTAACGCTTTTAATGGAATCCCAGAATGTTCTTCCATTTCGTGAAGTACATCCTTTGTTTGGTAAGCTAGCGATTCTAATGTGGCACGAATGAAATGCTCCTTTGACGTCCCCCTCGTTAAACCAAAAACAGCCCCTTTTACATCACTATCCCAGTAAGGCGTACCAAGTCCTACGAAAGCAGGAACCACATATACACCCTCTGTGGAATCTACTCTCTGGGCATAATCTTCACTGTCTTTCGCATCCTTTAACATACGTAGCCCATCACGAAGCCACTGGATGGCAGAACCCGAGACAAATATACTACCTTCAAGTGCATATTCTACCTTTCCATTTAACCCCCATGCAATGGTTGTTAACAATCCATGATCTGACGTGACTGCTTTCTCCCCTGTATTCATAAGCATAAAGCACCCTGTACCATACGTGTTCTTTGCCATTCCACGTTCAAAACAACCTTGGCCAAATAAAGCTGCCTGTTGGTCACCCGCTGCACCAGCGATTGGAATGCTTTGACCAAAGAAGACAGAAGGCACAGTATAACCATAAACTTCTGAAGATGGCCGAACCTCTGGTAGAAGTGATTTAGGAATGTTCAAAATGGAAAGTAGTTCTTCGTCCCATGACAATTCGTGAATGTTAAACAACAATGTACGAGAGGCATTCGAGTAATCCGTCACATGAACCTTCCCACCTGAAAGTTTCCAAATAAGCCATGTATCAATGGTGCCAAACAAAAGTTCTCCACGTTCTGCTCTCTCTCTAGCACCATCCACATGGTCAAGAATCCACTTTATCTTTGTACCTGAAAAATAAGCATCTATTAACAAACCTGTTTTCTCACGAAATAGGGAATTGTATCCGCTTTCTTTTAATTCGTCACAAATAGCTGCAGATTGTCTGGATTGCCATACGATGGCATGATAAATAGGATGACCCGTTTCCTTATCCCAAACAACCGTTGTTTCACGCTGGTTCGTAATCCCAATCCCTGCAATTTGTTCTGCCTTTATAGAAGCCTCCGCTAAGCATGTGGAAATAACAGCAACAATCGAACCCCATATTTCATTTGCGTTATGTTCAACCCATCCAGGATTCGGAAAGTATTGCGTGAATTCCCGCTGAGATACATGCACAATTTCACGCTTATGATTAAAAAGAATGGCCCGTGAGCTGGTCGTCCCTTGATCCAACGATAAAATGTATTTTTCCATATGTGGTGATCTCCTTATTTTTTAGTATAGTGAACGATTATTCTAATCAAAAAGACCCAACGAAAAACTCCTTTATTTCAAAAGTGTTTTACGTGGGACTCCAAATTCTCCGCCACAGCTATCAACTTATCTTTACTATATTTGAAAATGCTTTCTTTTACAATCCTTTTTGCTCAGATGGCTCAAAGTGCTTCCAAAGCATTTTATTAGAAGTCGTAATCGCAGACGCCCCTGCAAGAATGGCAAGCTCTACGTCCTCCACAGTAGAAATTAATCCACCTGTAAAAATCTCTTTTTGGGTTTTATCTCGTACCTCTCTAATAATTCTCGGCATTAAACCTGGTAATACCTCAATATAATCAGGTTTCGTGCGCTCAATGAGAGAGTAACTTTTAGCTAGTGAACTAGAGTCTAATAAAAAGACACGTTGAATGGCTTTTACCTTCTTTTGCTTTGCCTTCAATATCACGTTTCCTTTTGTTGAAATAATTCCATAAGGATTCATCTCTTGGCAAATGTATTCTGTCGCATACTCGTCACTCTTAAGTCCTTGCACCAAATCTATATGTAAAAACATTTTCTTCTGATGCTCGTCAGCAAGCTTATAACAGCTTTTCAGCCTAGAAATATGAATATCCAAAAACACCCCATACTCATATCCGCTATCTAGCATTTTTTCAAAATCCTTCATCTCTCGAACAGCTGGCAGTACCTCTTGGCCATGATACCCTCCCTACTTAAAATACTAATTAAATGACTAAAAAATCACCTATTAGGATAACTGTATCTCAAAACGTGGATTTCCAACAACATTTGAACCTTCTTTTGGTTCAAAAACTGCTCTTCAATCCTTACTGAAAAAACACGCTAATTCAATCAGCGTGTTTTTTCCATTTAATGATTTACAACCTTATCAAGTCCACCTGGCTTATTGTGAATGGCCAGTCTATCGAGTAAATGATGACTTTCAGAATTCAGGCCAATTAGAGTTACCTTTACACCGTTTTGATGATATTTTAGAACCACCTTATCGATTGCACCTACGGCCGAATCATCCCATAAATGAGCTTGGGTTAGATCTATTTTAACTTCCTTCACGTTCTCACTGAAGTTAAAGCTTTCAATGAAATCCGTGACAGAAGCAAAGAATAATTGACCTGTAACACGATAAACAATTTTGTTTGATTCATCTGAGGCCAAAGAAGTAACCTTTACTTTTGAAATTTTTGCCGCGAAGAAAATGGCACTCAAGATGATGCCAACTAACACACCTTTTGATAAATCATGCGTAAACAGAACCGTAACAACTGTCGATAGCATGACAATCGTGTCTGTTAGTGGAGTCTTGTTAAGATTTTTTACAATGGACCAATCAAACGTTCCGATCGATACCATGATCATCACACCAACAAGAGCTGCCATCGGTATTTGAACTAAGAAATCGTTTAAAAGGATGATTAAGATCATAAGGAATGTACCCGCAACGAATGCAGAAAGTCTCCCTCTTCCACCAGATTTCACGTTAATTACTGATTGACCAATCATTGCACAACCAGCCATCCCACCAAAGAAACCAGAAACAATATTCGCAATCCCTTGCCCTCTTGCTTCTTTGTTCTTATCACTTGTTGTATCGGTCATATCATCCACAATAGATGCAGTTAAAAAGGATTCAACTAAACCTACAATTGCAATAGATAAAGCGTATGGAAAGATGATTTGTAACGTTTCAAAATTCAACGGAATATCAGGAAGTAAGAAAAATGGCAACGCTTGAGTCAGCTCACCCATATCCCCAATCGTACGAACACCACTTCCGGTCATGACCGCAATAACCGTAATCACAACAATCGCTACTAATGGAGAAGGAACAGCTCTCGTAAAACGAGGTAAAATATAAATAATGGCTAATGCACCTGCTACCATTGCGTACATCATCCATGTTTCATCGACAAAATGAACCAGCTGTGAAGTGAATATTAAAATGGCAAGTGCGTTTACAAATCCGATCATCACAGAACGTGGTACAAACTTCATTAGACGACCTACCTTGAGTACTCCCATGATAATTTGTATGACACCAGTTAAAATCGTCGCAGCCAACAAATACTGTAGTCCGTGTTCTGAAACGAGTGTCACCATTAATAAAGCGGTGGCACCTGTCGCGGCAGAAATCATTCCAGGCCGACCCCCAACAAAGGCAATGACAACTGCGATACAAAATGATGCATAAAGTCCGACCATCGGATCGACTCCTGCAATGATTGAAAAGGCGATCGCTTCTGGTATCAAAGCCATAGCTACTACCAACCCCGCCAAAATATCCCCACGGATGTTACCAAACCATTCATTTTTGATTGTGTTACTAAGCATGAAGCACCTCTC
Source organism: Bacillus sp. DJP31 (assembly GCF_049310945.1). Taxonomy (NCBI): domain Bacteria; kingdom Bacillati; phylum Bacillota; class Bacilli; order Caryophanales; family Bacillaceae; genus Bacillus; species Bacillus sp. DJP31. The sequence continues at coordinate 79,694 of NZ_JBMERO010000013.1, forward strand.
TCTATTCATTTATAGTATATTGACTTTCAACTCTCATGGAAGTCGGGTCCGTTGTTAACAAAGAATATTATATAGGGGTTTTGGTCATTTGTGAACTACCTATGTAAACGTACTTATTACAGTTTATCTTGCTTTTCCTTTTCTTTACTCTCATTTCGTACTTCATGCTAGATTTAAGGGAAACATGAACAACTTAAAGGAATGTATGGATAAAGGTAGATAAACATCCAATATTTTGTTTTGCTTGCTCACTAGAAACCAGTTTGATGCAGTTGTAATAGTTGCCTAGGTCGAACATTCTCTTGGAAAAGGTTCTTGTGAGCGTAGTTGCAAAAAGAGCAAACTGCCCTTTTTTTCTAGAGTTAAATGAACTAGGTGTTATGTCAAGAATAGAAAAAAGGTGGCAGAATCTCTTCCGCTCACCCTTCGTTTAATATTTTTAAAATTTTCTTTTTAACAGATTTCGTTTATGTAAGATTCAAACACCGTATTTATCTTCAACCCAACCCAACTCTTTACTATATGTAGGAATTATTTTGATTTCGCTTGTTTGGTATTCTGAACTTCAAATAAAAGACTACTAATTTTCTACAAAAAAAATTTTATTATAAACAAAGAAGACACCGTTCAATTTTCACTGAAGGTGTTAATGAAATTGATTAACTTTTTTACTATAATTAACTGCTTATTCGATTTCCAAAGTAGGATCTTTACTCTCTTTTGCCGTATCTCCATAAAGATCATTTATCTCTTTTGCAAGTTCATCTAAGAATTCATCATCAAGTAAGGGACGACTTTGTTTAAACATACATATCATTCCTCCTTTTTCTTTATGAAATAACGTCATCTCATACATTATTTCCAACCACAACATTTCTATTATCAAGGAATATAGGATTTTTTTAAAATTATCGTTTACATTTACCATTTACAGGAGTACTATTATCACAGTTTCGTATTTCTAAATCGCTGAAACTTTGTAGTGCGGGGGAACCAAATACTAGGGGTGAATCCTTAAAAAGGTAGGGCAACTCAAAGGCCCGAATCCGACAGCTAACCTCGTAAGCGTTATATGAGTAGGAAAGTGGAACTTGTCCGACTAGATTTTATACGTCTACAGGTCTATTATCTAATGACTTGAGGGCGTTTTTTGTTGTCTTTTTATATAGTGAGTTTTTATTCAATATCCGGGAAAAATAAACTATTAATAATCTTACTTAGTGGGTGAAAGCAGTGATATCTTCTATAAAACGTTTCTTAATCGGACGACCATTAAAATCAACTGAGCTGGGTGAGCAGAGGCTTAACAAAAAGAAAGCTTTAGCTATTCTTTCCTCTGATGCCTTATCTTCTGTTGCCTATGGACCTGAGCAAATATTAATTGTACTCATTACGGTGGGTGCAGCAGCCTTCTGGTATTCCATACCGATCGCATTTGGAGTTTTAATTTTACTAACGGCCTTAATTTTGTCCTATAGACAAATTATTTATGCTTATCCTCAGGGTGGTGGAGCCTATGTAGTTTCGAAGATGAATTTGGGGACAAATCCCGGGCTAATCGCCGGTGGTTCCTTGTTGGTGGATTATATCTTGACTGTAGCAGTAAGTGTGTCAGCTGGTACCGATGCTATTACATCTGCTTTTCCAGCCTTACATAATTATAATGTAACCATTGCCATTATTTTTGTTTTTCTCCTGACAATCCTTAACTTAAGAGGAGTTACTGAATCTGCCTCTATTTTAGCGTATCCAGTATATTTATTCGTTGTTGCCCTATTCATATTGATTGGGGTCGGTATCTACAACATAGTAACTGGCCAAGTATCTCCTGAATTACATACACCCATTGGTACACCAATAGTAGGTATCAGTTTATTTATTCTATTAAAAGCCTTTGCATCAGGAAGCTCTGCATTAACTGGTGTGGAAGCTATTTCAAATGCCATACCAAATTTCAAAGAACCATCTCCTAATAACGCGGCTAAAACATTAGTTGCGATGGGAACTTTACTTGCTATATTATTCTCTGGGATTGTGCTTCTTGCCTATTACTACGGAGTTACTCCAAGTGGTGAAGTGACAGTTGTTTCACAAATTGCTGAACAAACATTTGGTCGAAATTTCATGTATTTCTTTATTCAAGGGACGACGGCCTTAATTCTCATTCTTGCCGCGAATACTGGCTATACGGCTTTTCCGTTGCTAGCAGTTAATCTTGCCAAAGATAAGTTTATTCCAAGAATGTTTACTGTGCGTGGGGATCGATTAGGCTACTCAAACGGTATTATCATCCTTGCTCTTGCCTCAATCGTTCTAATAGTTGCCTTTAAAGGACAAACTGAGCATCTTATCCCACTCTATGCAGTAGGTGTATTTATCCCCTTCACCTTATCCCAAACAGGAATGATTGTTAAGTGGGTCAGGGAAAAACCAAATGGGTGGATTCCAAAGCTAATCATCAACTCAGCTGGTGCTATTATTAGCTTCTTGGTTACCGTGATGTTCTTTATAACAAAGTTCTCACAAGTATGGTCGATTTTATTTTTCTTACCTATCATAATCATCTTGTTCCATAGAATTAGAAGACACTACGAAGCACTCGGAGATCAATTGCGACTGACTACCTGTGAACCAAGTAAGCCAATTGAAGGGAATGTAATCATTGTTCCAGTGGCAGGCATTACTCATGTCGTTGAGAACTCACTAAACTATGCAAAATCGCTTTCCGCTCATCAAATCATTGCTGTTTACGTAGCGTTTGAAAGAGAAGACGAAAAGAAATTCGAAGAAAAATGGAAGAAATGGCAGCCAGATGTTCGATTGGTGACTCTTCACTCCCAATACAGAAGTATTATTCATCCTTTAACCAAGTTCGTTGATACAGTCGAGCATAAAGCGAGTGAATCAAACTACCAGGTTACAGTGATCATTCCACAGTTCATCCCTAAAAAAGGATGGCACAATATTCTACATAACCAATCAAGCATACTGATTCGTTCATTCTTGCTATACCGAAGAAATGTAGTGGTTACAACCGTGCCATATCATTTGAAAAAATAAAGAAAGGTGCTTCTACTTTGTGTAGAGCACCTTTTTAATATTTAACTAGCTTAGTATCCTTCTTTTAAACGAACTAAATTTCTCCCTTCTACTAATATAGTGTGCTGATAAATAGATTGCGATTTGTATGGGAACAGAGAAGCTGTATCTCCATCTTAAAGTGTCATATATCTGTAATCAACTGATAAATGGCTCTGATATATACGATGTCAGCAAAGTAAAAAGGACAGCCTTAATAATAGGGTTTACATGTGGTTTGACTTGCGAAAAGAACATAATTGTAACTGGCATTAGTGTAATATCCCAAGGGAAATAGGACGGCAGGACAGGCAGGACATTAAACCGATAATGCCATATTCCTAATTGATCCCCTAATACATCCAATACTAGAGAAACTGTCATCACAAAGAAACCTACACAACAAACGATCCCTGCTATTCTTATTTCTGAAGACGAACCAAAGTATCCAAGGTACAATCGAGAGTGCGACCCCAAACCACCATAATCCAGAGAATAATACATCTTCTTGCCAAATCTCAACCTTCTTCTGAATAAGTACATCTATTTGAGACAAATTTTCTCATTATATAGTTGGACAATTTCATCTTTACTCTTCAAAGCATTAACCTCTATAATTTCGAATTCAAAATTGTATGTATAGAGTTACCTCTTAGTTAATCATTTTCATAACTGGAATTGATTATGTACCATGTTTCAATGAACAATTTTTTCTTACAAAAGTATCAGCCTGTCCTCGCTAGATCCTTTGGACCTTTACTATATTTCCTAAAATTTAAAAAAACCAAGCATTTACAGGAATTATTCCTACCTCTGCTAGGTCTCTATACAACTCAAAAAACACCACATTTATATCTTTTTAACAAATTCAGACTTTAAACTCATCGCTCCAAAACCATCGATTTTGCAATCTATATCGTGATCCCCATCAACCAACCGTATATTTTTCACTTTTGTACCTATTTTTACGACGGAAGAACTTCCTTTTACTTTCAGATCTTTGATGACTGTCACAGAGTCACCATCGTTTAAGACATTTCCATTTGCATCTTTGGTAATCTTTTTATCTTCAACGTTTTCAACTTCGGAATCTAAACTCCACTCATGACCACATTCTGGGCAGATTAAAAGACTACCATCCTCATACGTATATTCTGAATGACATTTTGGGCAATTTGGCAAATCTGGCATAAGTATATTTCCTCCATCATTTCTATTTGGTAATTATGGCTATAATAATCTACCTAAGTTCCTGTTACCATAATATATTGTCATAGTAATACCCTATTAACAACCCCGGCCACTTTGAAAATAGTTAGCCCTAATTAGCAATGTAAGATTGTAATTAACCTATTTTCTAGATATAATTCAATTTGATTGATTAATAATAAAATCTTTTTGATGTTGTGGACTTTTCTAGAGGAAACTCTATTTTTCGCCACACGATTGTCGAAGGACAATTGTGTGGTTTTTTTTGCGTTTATTAATTTGATAAAAGGTGGGAATTTATAAATGAAAACATGGCATTACGCTTTACTTGTATTTATTGGTGGATGCAGCTTTGGGATATTATCTACGTTTGTGAAGCTTGCTTACTCTGCTGGTTATGTAATGGCTGAGGTAACGGGGAGTCAAGTTTTGTTTGGTACATTGATTATTTGGATGGTGACTATTTTTACAAAAAAGAAAAAAGTTAGTTTGAATCAAACCCTTAAAATTATGTTAGCTGGAATACCGATGGGATTAACAGGGTTGCTTTATTATCAATCTTTACAAACGCTCGATGCATCATTGGCCATTATCTTTTTATTTCAATTTATTTGGATTGGAACATTGATTGAATGGGTCTACTATAAAAGAATCCCCTCATCTGGTAAGGTTCTTTCTATTGTAATACTTCTTTCCGGATCCATTTTAGCAGCTGGATTTTTAGGAGAAAGTGTTCAATCTTTATCTTGGCAAGGAGTTATTTGGGGATTACTTTCTGCTTTTACTTTTTCACTTTTTATTTTTTTTAGCAGCATTATCGGCAATCATGTGCCCGCTGTTCAAAAAAGCGCACTTTTTTCAACAGGTGCTCTGATCATTACCTTTTTATTATTTCCACCAGTTTTTCTAATTGATGTACCGACCTTAGTAGGTGTAATGCCTTATGGGTTAATTTTAGGTATATTCGGTGTCGTTTTGCCACCGTTATTCTTTTCGATTGGAATGCCACATGTTGGACCTAGTCTTGGAACCATTTTAACTGCTTCTGAACTGCCCGTTGCTATTATTATGTCAGCCTTTGTATTATCAGAGGATGTTGGTCAGTTGCAATGGCTTGGTGTTGCTCTAATATTAGGAGGAATTGTAATTGGGAATTTAAAACGGAAGAAGGATGCAGGAACCTTAAAATCATTGAGCAAACTTAGTGTGTAAATGAAAGATATTTATAAATCTTACTGGGTTACCCTCTGCATAACTGTACAGATTCATTAAAGGAATAACATCCCTCGTCAAAAACCTCCCTGTATCTGGAGTATAATACCGAGCCTTCAAACAAATAATAATGATCTGTCTCCTCGTCGTAAAAATAACCAACGTAACGAAATGGATTAACTTCTCTCAGTAGCTCTCCGTTTCCTGTGGTAGTGGTGCCTTCACTTGTTAAGAGAACTCCGAACGCGTCGTATTTATAATAGACAACACGGTTCCCATTAGAGTCTCTGAGCTCTATAACATCGCTATGGCTGTTTCGGATGTAGTAGTATGTCTTCTTCGTTGTTCCTGTGTGATCTGTCATACTCACAAGCATTCCAGATGCTGTGCGCGTGAATGACTAGTTAAGCTTTTCGTTTCCGTCTGTGATGTACGACAGTTCTCTTGCAGAATAGAAGTATTTCTCTGTTTTGACTGGGGTTGTTTTCTTTGAGCGCAGCCCTTCATGATTATACTCGTGGCTTGCTACAAGAGACCCAGACAACGTTTTGACTTCAACAAGTTGGTTTGCTGGATTGTACTGGTATTGAAAGCGATCGTCTTTTAAGAGGTTTCCATTTTCATCGTATTGAAATGGAATACCGTTAACGGAAACAATTTCATTTGCTGGGTTTTACTGATACTCTGCAATGACGGTATTGGAACTCTTTTTCGCTGTTCGGTTATTTAATAAGCCGTAAGTGCCTGTGTATTCATAAGAGAAGCTGTGCGCAATTACATTATTTGGATCGTAGTGAATTTCTTTTAGTAGGAGGTTACAGCTGTATCATAATACTCAATACGGCTACCACCACCTGAAGTCACTTCCGTTCGGTTACCGTTATCGTCGTACTTTAATTAATGTTCTAGATATCTCTGGTCATCACGGCTGTTTACGTAATAAACGAGTTGACCTCCTGCATTATACTCCAAAGGGAAGTGCCAGGCACTATCCGTACAGCTACACCAAAAGAACTTTTTCAGAAGAAAAGTGCCACAGAAAAGTGCCAGGCATCATCCAGAAACTGGATGGTGCCCGGCGCCGGATGTTATCTTTGCAGTACACTACTTGTGTTTTGGTTGGATGTAGTTCAAGTTTACATTCGTTCATCCTCATATTTAAGGATTCAAGTAATCTCATTGCTTCACTTTATTGGTCCCAGGCACTATCCCCTGGCACTTAATTTTCTTGACTTTTTAAACCTTAAACCTGTTAACTAGCTCTTTTAAATCATCAGCAAGCTTTGACAACGAATAGGCAGATGCGGAAACTTCCTCCATCGATGCAAGTTGCTCTTGTGCTGATGCTGCAACATTTTGAGTGTGCATTGATGTCCCTTTTGATATTTCAGTTATTCCTATTACAGTTGAGGTTACTTCCTCTGAACTTGCCGAGATTTCTTCGGCTGTTGCTGCCATATCTGTGATTTGCGAAGAAAGTTCCTCCATAAAACCAAGAATTTCTTTAAAACTACCTTCTGTTTGTTGAACGATGACCAAACCGTCTTTTACATCAATTGCTACCTGTTCGATTGAGCGATTAGAACGAGTCATATCTTGCTGAATTTCATGTATTAAGCTAGAAATTTGTGAAGATGATTGTTGGGATTGCTCTGCTAATTTTCGAACCTCATCGGCAACCACCGCAAATCCTTTTCCATGTTCACCAGCTCTTGCTGCTTCTATAGCAGCATTCAAGGCTAGTAAATTCGTCTGTTCAGCAATTCCTGAGATTACTTTTGTGATATCTCCAATTTCTTTTGAACGCTGTTCTAATAATTTAATAACTTCCCCACTTTCATTTACCGAAAGACTAATTGCGTTGATTTGTAGAACGGTATTAGTAACGAAGGCTTCACCATCTTTTGCTTTTTGAGTAGCTAGAGAACTAACCTCAGATATGGAAGAAGCGTTTTCTGCAATGGATTGAACCCCTTTTGAAACTTCTTCTAAAGCAGTTGAACTTTCTTCGACACTCGATGTAGAGTGTTCTGCCCCTTTTGCCACTTCTTGAATTGATTCTGTAATCAATTCTGTTGCCTTACTCGTTTGTTCAGAACTAGCAGTCAATTCTTCTGAAGAAGAAGCTACCAACTCTGAAGTCATAATCACTTCATTCATTATTTTCTTAAAATTTTCAGACATAAGGTTAAAACTTATAGAGAGATTGCTTAACTCGTCACCGGTGTTGTCATGAAGTTGAGAGGTAAAATCACCGTCCCCTGCTAACTCTAGTGCAGTAGTGATGTTCGTCAATCTCTTCTTAATTCTCCATGTAAACCAATAGATCAATATAAAGGATAATCCAATCATGATAACAAGTACCGTTAAAAACTTAACTAAGAATGATGATAATATTGTATTAATGATTTGTTGGGAAGCCCCTACATATATAATACCGATTACTTCATTACTTGCATTTTTTAAAGGCATATAGGCAGTCTGATACTGATTTCCTGCCACATCCGCTTCTCCGTAATAATTTTCTCCTCTTTTCAGTACTACATCAATTACTTCTTGAGAAACTTGGGTACCAATTGCTCGTTCCCCATCGATCATTACGTTGGTAGTTACCCGTGTATCACCATGAAAAACAGTTACAGTATCCCCTGTGTCGTTTCCAATAATATCAACGATTTCAAAATTTCCATTAATTAAGGTTTTCCCCTTATATAGTTGCTCCCCTTTAATGTTCCAATCACCGGGATACTCACTGTCTACATACCTATTCGCTAAAGCCAAATCTCCTTTTGCTTTTTCAATAGCAAATTCTTTAATTCCATTTGTAATTTCTTGATAAACGACAAAACCTATAATCGAGGATAAAGAAAGAATAACAGCTAGAACCATAAGATTAATTTTAGTGCCTAATTTAAACTTCAACACAATCACCTCTAAATTTTTTTTAACAGAATTAATTCAGTAAAGATTTGATAATATTAGTGCTTAATTCATCACTTCTTTCAAAAATAAAAACGCATTCGAACAAGAGATTACCAATCCTTTTTTTTCGAATGCGTTTCCTAGTAAGAGGCAGAATTCCTTCAACAATACACCAATTTACACATATTCACACCAAAGTTGTGGTAAGCAACAGGTTCGCTATCCTTTTTCAACTACCTTAAGTGCATTTAGTTTAAAACTTCCATAACCATTTATATATATTTCTCTAGTTTCAACGCTCCACCTTAATGATTATATTTGAGCTAGTCTATTATTACTATAGTAGTATTAGACTGTTTTAGTTGAAATACATAACCCAACTTTTTCTTTTTATTTCCATGGACTTATTATTGTACTTGTTCGTATTTAATTATTGCCAAAGATAATGATAAAAATGTCCAGTTGAGTTGTTAGATTATTAAAAACACTAAAAGCAGATGCAGACAAGAAAATAAATTTAAGATAACAATATTTCTAATTATCATGTAGGTGATAATTATGTTTTTACAACCGATGCTTCTTGAAGTTGCTCCTGAAAATTTAGAGCATAACAATTTAGGAAAATAGTCTTTCGCTCCTGAAAAAACCGCAAATGAAGTTTGCTCGAAACAGTCTTTGGTAAAACTAGGTGGGGATTATTTAGGCGTACAAAAGAATTGACTGAGGTGTTTATTCAAAGAGAAAACAAATACACGAAACGGTCAAAAAAACTCGAAGTTTTATATGAAATTAATAAAGATAAAAAGCTTAGTGAATTAATTCACTAAGCTTTTTGTCTTATTCTAGTAAATGAATTGACTCTAAAACCTATATTCATTAAGATAGAAGTTTATTTTAATTTCTTCTGACTCAAGAATATACCTTACTAAACCTTCAAATTGAACAGCTTTAATACCTAAAGATGCTAATCTCATTGGATGCCAAGGAGCTATTATTGACATAGGTTGATTTCCATCTACTTGGACATTACCAATATTTAAAATTGGTTGCCAAAGATCAACTCTATTAATGTCACTTGATGCATGCTCCTTTAACACGTTAAGAAGATCATCATATGCATTGCATTGAAGTAGTAGTGTATCGGATGAGAGACCCTCTATAAGAAAGTCTTTTATTGATTGTTTATATAGGTTAGAGAAATTATTCCATGCTTTATTTATTTCCTCGAACCCATCCCTTAATAGACGCCCTTCATCAAGAGCTCTTTTTAAGTTTGTATTAAATTGTTTACCTATATCACTATTTGAATTGTGAACTCCAACTAAAGAACCTCTATTTTGGCGATATACAGCATGAAGAGTTCCAACATCATTCAATGATATCCCCTGTAATTTCCAATATACAAGGAGAAGGATAATATTCCAAGGCGATCTAAATTATTCAAGCGTAATCAGCTTGTAGAATCAGTGGAGAAATTTCAGATCAGGATAAGAAACATAGCTAGTCGACTCCCTCAGAATCACCATCTATATTAAGGTTAGACCTAAGATATTCGGTCGCAACTTTTCCAATTAAATCTAGCTCATTCATCTTATTCCCACCTTTGCAAATGGATTCTCTACGTATGCACAGGCATCTGACAATCTTTTAAGAAGTCGCTTTAGTCAAGGGAAGTTTTTCTAACTGGTTATACAATGTTGACAATGAACCTAATCTACGACCAATTTCATTCTTAGTAACTCTTATTATCTTGTCTCTCTCCAATAAAATCTCATCAATAATTTCTACTATTTGTGTAGCCATCTCCCTATCTCGATTCTCCCAGTCAATCCGTACTAGAGACCTATTTCGAGAATTCTCCTTACCTGTAGGATAGGAATTTTTTAACCATTCCATATCATTTCTGTATAGCCACATATAGATTTTAGGATTTAACAAGCGTATCTCCGTTATAGGTCTCTTCACCATAGTTTGTGATTCACACAGAATTCTGACAGTAATTTAGCTAGACTAATGCCTCTCAAACTCTCTCCTTCTTCTTCTTACAGACTAGCCAGTTGATTGAAAAGAAGCGGTCAAGTGCTTTCCTTGAGGGTTTCTTTTCAATCAACTAAAATGACCAAATTAATGAAGAAGGAGAGGCTAGGACACCTGTTTATTATAACTTAAGTTTCGCACCCCTAAAACCAATGTTTTCAAGCTACACTTTCCGTCGATATCCTTTGCTACGAAAAGGTTCTTATTTCATTCCATTTTGGCCCATTAAGCCGCTTTATCGTCCTCAAATAATTGATTCCCCAAAAAGGAGCTCTCGAATAGCTCCTTTATATGTACATATTCAGGTGATGTCTTAAAGGCTTGAATGTCAACTGCTCCCGATTCTGTAATCGCGGCAATGACAACATCCAAAAGCTCCTCAAACAGGTTCCATAGTCGTTCAGCTATATTCTTTTCCACCATCTGATCCTTGATTACCTCAAACAACCCGCCCAATGTTTCATAGTCGTTCATCCTGCGATATTAGGCTAAAAAGGAATACAAAATATACGTTGTTGTTACATGGGCAATTTGGGCATCAAAGTTCTGAGACTGGCATTTACCTAATCGAAGAAGTTGTTTGGTCTCTTTGAAAAAAACCTTAATCGTCCAGCGCACTGAATAGACTTCCAACATTTCGAGGAAGGTCAAAGAGTAGTGTGTGATTAATATTATCGAAAAATCCTTGGATATCGATATCTACTACGAAGTGGAGATTGCCACTATTTATAAGATGTTTTGCTCTAGCAATTGCGTGATGGGTAGACCGTAAGGGTCTGAATCCATAGCTATGCTTATAGAATTGTGCTTCAACAATCGGCTCTAAAACTTGTTTAAAGCATTGCTGAATAATTCTATCAATCATGCAAGGAATGCCTAGTGGACGTTTGTCACCATTCGGTTTAAGTATAAGGACTCGTCTAACCGTCTTTGGTTGATAATTTGTAAGTTTGGATTGAATTAAGCTAACAAGTCTCTCTTGTTTTAAGTCCTTAAAGTCGTTAATAGTTAATCCATCCGTGCCTGCTGTCATAGAACCCTTATTTGTTTTGATTGAACGATATGCTAAAAGGATATTTTCTCTTGAAGTAATAACATCATATAACCTAGAGAAATCTTCCTTATTTTTCGCTCTCTCGTAGAAATCGCTGAAAGTATCCGTTAGCTTGTAATACTCCCAGTACCGTAATGTTGTTTGCATGATGGATCCTCCCTTCGGGGGACATTTTCCATCTTCATACCTGATCCTTGCAATTCTTTTAGAAAATCAGTTTTCCTTTTTAAAGACTCGGGGCTATTCCTTCACTTCCATTACAAAAGCTTCATTGGTCATACCCCTACTCTCACAAGAGTAAATACATTTCGGATTACTCCTTATAGTAACCGTCAAGGTGACAGCCCTTTACGACGTTCCTTGCTTTCCTTGTTCCTACTATCCTAGCTTTCCATTAATGTCGTTAGGTGGTTTCTCTAAGCCTGTAAGTCTTTTCAGTACCTTTGTCTACTGAACGAATTTCATAACGGGCATTCTTACTCTCCGTTAACTTACCTAGTATATAAACTAGTAATGGTTTTCACACATTATAAGGTTTTAGACCCTTACATTCGAAACTTTGTCAGACATAATGGTCATTCTCACCATAGACAAATTATAGCCATCCGACCTATCTCTAACCATGTCTTCTAATTAATGATGATTTAGGTTAGATTCAGCCGACTTTACCTAGCTTCAAACCTCTTATTCCTGTCAAATAAGACGCATGTAGGAGTATCAATGTATCTGTTTCGGAAAAACATGGTTTCATCATTCCAGATATCAGATAGTAAGTTAGATTTAATAGTAGATAAACCCCAGCTTTTCCCGTAATTTATCGGTTATAGCTGAACAAGTCACACACCCTTACCTTCGGAAGTTTGTCTGTTCTTTTCTATAAGAAGATTCTCACCATATCTAGTTTTTCAGCCATCCGGCATATCCATTTGCATACCTTTTCCGTGAGGAGTGGCTTCAGCCTTTGTTCTGCCGACTTCACTTGAGCTTCAGACCCCATAATCTGTCTATTATGACGCATGCAAGAGTATCAATGGGATAGTTTCAAAAAACATGGTTTTATCATTCCTATCCTCGTTATAAAGTTAGAATTTCCAAAGAAATCCCTTGTTTTTTCACACATTGGTGCTTATAACAAAACTTGTCGCGCTGCTGCGTTAGTTTAATAGCAATAGGTAAGACTTTGATGCAATCTCCATCTTTTCCCCTGCTCCACACCCAACGTGCGATTTTCACCGCATTAGGCGTTCCATCTTATTCTTTTAGACTAAAGCAACTAAATTACAAACTTTACGAAATTGGTTTAGCTTCTTCAATTGTTTTCCATTTAATTGAAGAACGTTCCTATATCGTTCAATCGTCTTTTCACTTGTGGCATGGATTAATCTATGGACATCTTTATGTACGATTACAAGATTATTAAACTCATCTGTACCTCCCATTTGTCGGGGTAACTTATGATGACAGTGTACCTGATTAGATGTTATAAAAGTACACTTTGGATAGCTGGCTTCTACATGAATGGGTGTGAAAACTTCTGTTGGGTTGATATCAAGGACGTTACAGTAGTGAATAATCCAACCAAGAGTTAAATTTAATTTACCTTTTTCAGCACTAGAAATGCGGAAGCATGGAAAAAATTAGAGGAATTCAACTATCGTCCCTTTACACGTAAGGAAGGTTGTCGAATGTCGGCATTTGAAGAAGAGGAGAAATTTGCGCTTTCTCCTCTTCCGTTTACGCCTTATAAAATGTCTCAATGGAAGACGGCAAAAGTGCGACCTGATTATCACATCTCTACCGAAAGCATGTTTTACTCCGTTCCATATGAGTACATTAATCAACAGGTAGAGTTAAAGATTTCTGACGACCTAGTAGAGATCTTTTTCAATCATATGCGGGTCGCCTCCCATAAACGATTATATGGGAAGTTCGGTCAGTTATCCACCGTTCGTGACCATATGCCAGATAACCACAAGCTGTTTATGGATCAGACACCCGACACCGCGATTGAATGGGCTACAGACATCGGACCAGCAACTTTGCATGTCATTCGTTATATTTTGGATACTTCGGCTGCGAAAAACAAGCAATACAATCTATATTCTCCTTAAATAAATCAGAGCGTCGTTACACAAAATATGAAAAAGAGCGTGCTTGTAAAATGATTACATCCATGACTAAAAGACCTACGGTCCAAAGTATACAAGCCCTCCTCAAAAGCAATAAAAAGAATGACGCAGAGCAGGAATTGAAACGTAAAACAGAAAGTAACGAAAACGATTACAGCTTCACACGTGGAGCTTCTTATTATGGGGGGAAAAATAAATGATGAATGATCAAACATTATCCAAATTACACGAAATGAAATTGAACGGTTGGCAGAGGCTTATCAAGAACAAGCAAGTAACAAGGAATACCAAAAAATGAGTTTTGAGGATCGCTTTTCATACTTATTGATTTGGAACATTCCCGTCGGAAAAGCAATCGACTTCAACGCTTAATTAAAGCAGCAACCTTTTTAAATTCAAATGCATGTATTGAAGATATAGAATATTATCAAGATAGAAGACTTGAAAAGGAATTAATATTGAGACTTGCGAGTGGTGCTTATATCCTTGATGGCCACAATATCATATTGAAGGGACCGACAGGTTCAGGGAAAACATTCCTCGCCTGTGCATTTGGTGTATCTGCCTGTCGACAATTCCATACTGTGAAATATATCCGGTTACCTGAGTTACTGGATGAACTGTCACTTGCGAAATTAGCAGCGGACGGAAGCTACCGAAAGTGGATTAAAAAATACACAAATGTCGATCTTCTTATACTTGATGAATGGCTTCTAACCGATTTATCGACGGATGAAGCAGCCATTCTACTAGAAATAGTGGAGTCTCGTCATAAGACAGCATCCACTATTTTCTGTTCACAAATTGATCCTAGTGGATGGCATTTGAAATTGGGTAACGAAACCATTGCGGAGGCTATTTTAGATCGTATCATTCACGACTCCTACCAAATTCTCATAGATGGTGATGTTTCAATGCGTGAGCGTCATGGATTAGGCACGGAAGCTTGATATGTCTATTATGACAATAAAAGATCTAAGTAGAATTTAAGAGTACTATTATTTAATAGGGTACAAGGAGTGGTATCCGTTCCCTATGGAACTTAAGAAGAAACTACTGATTATCTACGGAGAAGAGCCTTCCCCTCACACCTGGACTGAGCAGGTTATTCATGAGGGTAGTAGAAAAACTATCATTGAATACTTTGAGCAAAATAATACGTAACGAATTATAAAGCAGACGTAACAGCTTATCAACTTGGTAAACTGTTACGTCTATTTACAATTGGTAAACACATTTGGCGACCAATGGTACATTTCTTGGCGTTAGCTGGTAAAAAAGATGGCACAAGCGGTAAAATCGAGTGGCCGTAATCAGTTAATAAAATTGGGGCTTCAGCTAGTGCTAAGAATATACAGTAAGTATCCCATAAACATTAGCTACCCTATACTGAATATTTCAGTCATCTTTTCTGACAAAAACGTCCCTATCAACATTTCACCAGATAAACAAGCTAATAAAATTCCATAGTAGCTTGCGTCATTAGAAAGAGCTTTTCAAATACTTGGGAAAACGACATTTATACCCGAGAGAAAAAAGGCCATGCCTATTCCAGGCATGGTCAAAGTCGATAAGAACATAAATGATAAACTAAACACTTTTATAGCGAACAAATCTACTATAGGTAGCAACACATATTTTTCGTATAATTCTTGAATCTTATACTATAGTAGGAATACGGATAGTTTATGACGAGCGATAAGATATTTTACTCGTCGCATATTTGTTGAGAGTTAGCAAATCGCTACCCCATATTGATGTTAAATTTTTCGGTGAATTTTCTTCTAAAGAAATAATTTAATTCTATCGGGAAGAAGAATAAAAATGTGCTTACTAAAAAGAGTTGTATACTTACTTTCATAGTATAAAAAAAGTATTCATTATTTATATTGCTTAAATTCATATAAAATCCAGTAAAAATAACAGCTGAAACTATAATTGAAATTAAGTAAACAACCAATCTTTTCTTATAACCCTTCTTTTTTGTGAAAAATGATAACGGAAGGTAGACAAAGATATAGAGAATAGGAACTATTACAACACCAATAATAAAAAAGTATTCTTCTTTTATTTCAAATGATATTGAATAACAATAACTAATTACCAAAAATACTAAAGAAATTACTATTGCGTATATTAACTTCCACATTTCCAATTACCTCTTCCCTCAAAAAAATATATTACGATAAGATTAGTAAATAAATCCAAAATAATCAACTATTTATTCCTTGGATAACAACAAATTAAAATAGATATTAATTTGTTACTTCCACTGCCTTGTCTAATGGTGCAAATAAGTTTTTCGGATCTGCTCCTGGAGTGGTAGAAGGATTGTAAGTATAAATTGTTCTAGACGCTAGAGAACCTGTTTTCCGATAAATTTCATATGCAGGAAAACCATCATGTTCTAAGTAAAGATATGATGTACCTGTTACGGTTCCAGAACTCTTATATAGTTTTACAATGCCTACTGCATCAATAGCTGGAGCGACAGTTTCACAAGGATTGGAAGCTGAAAGATATATGTTAAAGCCTACAGAAGTAGATGTGTATGACCTGCTGTTTTCTATCCAAAGTAATCACTCCTGTCTTCCTCCTAACAATATGTGTTAGGAGTATTCTCTTACAGAAGTGGCTCAGTTTTCAAGTGCTATGGTGGCTCACTTTTAAGTTAACAAAGCTGTACTCACCGATGGATTGTTTCTCCTTCCTTGCGGAAAATCCCATCATCTTACTCGACCCTGTGAGTTTCATTTAGTTATGTTAGTTTTCAAAGAGAAGACTTGGGACGGAAACCTCTGCTGCAGATTGTGGTACTCCTACCCCATCTCCGTTTGACACTGCGTTCGCAGCATACGCCTTTCGAGCGTATTAATTTCTAGACCCGTACATTCGCAAGTTCGTCAGTCCATTTAGACATTCTCACCATAGATATTTTGTAGCATCCCGACCTATCACAAACCATATTCTAGATAAGCAACTTAGGTTCATTTCAGCCGACTTTACCTAGCTTCATACACGTTCTAACTACTATCATTATGTGCATGTAGGAGGATCAGATAACTCGTTTCAGCTCAACATGACGGCTTTCATTCCGAGTTTCAATTAATCAGTTGTAATTGCTTAATAGCAATTCTCCTATTTCGTGCTTTGGCACATATAAGGAAACGTTTCGCGCAGTACATTTTTTCACAAACTTCGATATATCATTTCAATGATTTCTATAAATTCAGTTTACACTGAACTATTTAATTAAGTAAGTCCTTTTACAACGATACACCCTTTAGATAAAAAATCCAAAGAGGTAAAGCTTTGCAACTTTTTTTAAAACGTCGCGACTTTATTCAAAACATCTCATCTTTTTTATAAACATCGTGACTTTATTTCAAACCAACACATCTATGTTGGTTGACAACAAAGTTGGGTACTGTGAAACGCTGAATCCCGCATTCTTACGTTTAAATTTTCATTTTGTAAAAAAGAAAGCCGGGTACCGCCTTTTTTTCATCTTTACAACAAAGTCGGGTACTCGACTACTATTAAAAATAGCATTGGAATAAAATCCAATGCTATTTCTTTATTTTTCCCCATCATTCAATTGCCTTTGTAATTTTCTTTCAACTGATTTAATACTTTCTTCAGCTTGTAGATCCTCTGGCATTGTTCCGCCCAATTCACTTATTGTTTGTCTTACTTTTTGACCTACCTCGTAATGTGTTTTATTGGCTCTTCCTTTACCAATAATGTTTTCTCTTCTTAATTTTTCCTCTGTTTGAGTAGCTCTAAAAAGATTAGCTGCTAACTCTGTACTGCCCATATGGTCTAGAATTTTTTGTGATTTTTTTAAGCCTTTAATTTCATGTATTTCTTTAACACCGAATCCACCATATAACCCTTTATATCCATGGTTTTGGAAAACAGCAAAATCAAGACTTGTTTTAACTCCTGCATCATTCGCAGCATCTGCCAAAGCAGAATTGTGTTTTTTCATCTCATTTCTTAACATTAAGCGTTTTTCTTCTTCTGATGCCTGTTCAAATACTTCTTGTTTCCTTGTTTGAACAGCAAAATAGGTTTGACCTAAGGCGACCATTTCTTTAGAAGGATCGGCATTCTGTATAATTAGGTAGCAAGCATACCGAGACAATTTTACGCTTGATAATTCCCTCGTTGCACCCGACCCAATATGGACCATTTCGGTGACATCAACAAAATGGTCTTCGACATCTTGTCCACTATTCGAACAGGATACTTTTGCCTTTTCAACTACCGAAGTGAAATTTCTATAATCTTGATACCCAAGGATTTTTCCTAAATCTCTGGATGATCAATATTCATTTCCACTTTCATCTGTCTTTCTAACTTCTTCAAAAGCTGAATTACCGCCATCAACATGTTGTAAATCCTTGTCCACTAATATCCCCCTAAAAAAACAGATACATCCATTTTACCATGAATAACAAGGTAATAGTTTTATCCTTCAAACAAATGATCTGTGTAATCTATGATTTAGGAACAGTGTCATATTCCGTTACTTTTATTGAAATTAATCTTTTGACTTCGTTTGAAACAGTCGGTCGAAGTCCTGCTTTTCTGTAAATCTGCCATTCAATGATTGGCTTTCCCTCTTCTTTTAATTTGTTAATCCTGAATTCAACCCTTCTCTTTTGGAATGCAACTGTATCTTCTGATACTTTACAGATATACTCCATCGTTTTGGGGAGCTTATCCCTGTAATAACGATAATTCGTTTATTTTTTTACCGATAGAAGTTACCGTAATCTTCGTTGGCTTTTCAGCATCCATGTCCCAATTTCGGACCACTATCTTCACCTGTTTTAACATCTCTATATCCCGCTTTTCCCAATCCACCCGTTGATTAGGGGTTTGGATTCTCTTCTTTACAGGAGAGTATTCATTAAGGAATTCTGGATCATTACCATACAAATAGGCATACACATCAGGAGCCATCTTCCTCAGTTCAGTTTTTGATTTTTCAGGGTATTCATCCTGAAGTTCCAGCCATGTGTTTTTTCTTTCATTTAATTGTGTTTCATAATCTTCCAAAGCATCGTTTACACTTTTCTTTTCAACTTTCGGCAACTTCCATGGTACTTTTAATTCCAGCTCAGCAGCATATTTTTTGACTGTCGAACGATCTGCCTGCAATTGTCTTGCTATTTCTGTAAGGGAATTGCCTTCGTTAACAAATTCAGTCAGTCTTTCTTTCCAAACATGACCATATTCTTTTATCGTACCGATACGATACTTGTCTTGTTTGTTTTGATCAGGTCCTCTCCTCGAAAAAACAAAACCTCAATCACAGATCAATGTTCCAACTGGTTTCCTTGTATCATAACAAATGGTTAAAGTGGACATCGACATTCTGAGTGATCGTATTTTTAGAGTAAGAAATTACGCTTTAGAACAATTAAAATAAATAAACCATCAGGGTTATTATTTAAAGCATGGTGTATTCCATGCTTTTTTTAATCCCTATTTATATAGATATCCCTGCATGTTGTTTTCCAGCATCAAAAAAGACCCGTTCTATAAAAAACTAGACCCAGTCTTCAATGATAGATCTTTTTTGTTAATGACAGAAGGCAAAGATTCAAACGGAACCTATACTTTAATGACCCTAAGGGTTTATAGATATACACCTTTTTCAAAAACAACAATGTTTGAGAAATAGCCAAACAAAAAAGACCCAACCCTGAAATAGGATTGAGTCTTGGTTGGTCAATTTTTTATCTTTACTTGTTGAAAAACATTTTGACGTCAGTACCCGACTTTCTTGTCTAGTACCCAACTGTGTTGTCTAGTACCCGACTTTGTTGTCATTCAACAATCTATCAACAACTAAACACCTAATTACTCCACCGTCACACTCTTCGCCAAATTCCTTGGCTTATCAACGTCACATTCTCTGTGAAGGGCAGCATAATAAGAAATCAACTGAAGCGGCAGAACAGATACAAGTGGTGTAAATAGCTCATGAACCGCTGGAACCACATAACGGTCATCAGCTTCTTCTAACCCTCTCATTGAAATGATACAAGGATTAGCTCCACGTGCCACAACTTCTTTAACATTACCACGGATCCCTAGGTTGACGATTTCTTGTGTGGCTAGGGCAATAATTGGTGTACCATCTTCAATTAACGCAATCGTTCCGTGCTTTAATTCTCCACCTGCGAAGCCTTCTGCTTGGATGTAAGAGATCTCTTTTAGTTTAAGAGCTCCTTCCATGCCTACGTAGAAGTCAATTCCTCGGCCAATAAAGAAACAGTTACGTGTTGTTGCTAGGAAGTCACGAGCGATTTGCTCCATTTCTTCTTTGTCATCACATAATGTTTCCATTGCACTTGCAACGATACCAAGCTCTTTGCTTAGATCGAAGTCTAGTTCAATCCCTTTTGCTCGTGCTGTATCGCGAGCTAAGATGGCTAGAACGGCAACCTGGGCTGTATATGCCTTTGTAGAGGCTACTGCAATCTCAGGACCTGCATGGAGTAATAGCGTAAAGTCTGCTTCACGTGATAGTGTAGATCCTTTAACATTAGTTACAGTCAGTGCTTTATGGCCCATTGCTTTAATCTCAACTAACACAGCACGGCTATCGGCTGTTTCACCACTTTGAGAGATGAAAACGAATAATGGTCTTTCAGAAAGTAATGGCATGTTATACGAAAATTCACTTGAAATATGAACTTCTACTGGGATTTTTGCGATTTTTTCGATATATTGCTTTCCAAGTAGTCCAGCATGATAGCTCGTTCCCGCTGCAATGATATAAACACGGTCTGCATCTGTCATAGCTTGACGGATGTCAGCAGCTACAGTTAGCTCTCCGTTGTCATTTTGGTAATTTTGGATAATTTTACGAACAACAAGTGGCTGCTCGTCAATTTCTTTTAGCATGTAGTGAGGATACGTTCCCTTTTCGATATCACTAGCATCAAGCTCAGCAGTATAAGGTGCACGCTCAACTACAGTTCCCTCTAGGTTTTTAATGGTCACAGATTCACGAGTTACAAGAACAATTTCTTTGTCCGTTAGTTCTACATATTGATTTGTTACTTGTAGCATCGCCATAGCATCACTTGCTACAACGTTAAAGCCTTCACCTAATCCAACAAGTAATGGACTTTTATTTTTTGCAACATAGATTGTATCTTGGTCTTGTTCATCTAATAAGGCAATAGCATAAGATCCTTTTAGGAGCTTTAATACCGCTCTAAATGCTTCTTCTACGTGAAGTCCTTTGTTAACATTCTGCTCGATTAATTGAACAATCACTTCAGTGTCCGTATCACTTTGGAAGCTTACACCCTTTAAATAATCACGCTTAAGGTGATCATAGTTTTCAATAACACCATTATGAACAAGTGTAAAACGTCCATTTGTGCTTTGATGTGGATGTGAGTTTACTCTATTAGGCACACCATGTGTCGCCCAACGTGTATGACCAATGCCAACTGGAGCATTTACAGATAAATCAACAGCTTCACGTAACGTTGCAATACGACCCTTTTCTTTAAAAACATGAACACCGTTTCCGTCTACTACAGCAATTCCTGCTGAGTCATAACCACGATATTCAAGTTTTTCTAGACCTCTTAATAAAATCTCTTTTGAATCCTGCTGACCAATATATCCTACTATTCCGCACATATATAAACTTCCTCCCTAGAGGGGCATGGAAGTGGGGCCCCATGCCCCTTTATCATCATCATTTTTATGTGGTCATTTCCTCACGTTTGTACAGAAAGTCACCTCTCTGATTTTAGTGAAGAATTTCGGCTGTGACAGCTGTCAGCCGGGAGGTATCCGCCGAAAATCTCGATAACCCTCCTCCTCGTCAACTACACCTTATCGCTCAGGAGTAGTTCAGGCGCTTTTAAATCTTTGGTAACCTTACGATCCACCTTTCTATATTTGAATCAAAATCATAAGGATAATCATACACAGAAATAGTATATACGTCAATTAAAAACCATTATTTTACATAGTTTCTTTTTTTCTGTAGATGTGCAGATTTTCCATATTAACTAAAATATGCATAAGTGAGCGCTTTGTCTCTACTTATGCATATCTTGAGAGTATTGCATGTTATTTGTTTATGCTGTTCCCATTTCTTTTGTGACAACCGCAACAATTCTATCTACGACTTCACGACAAATTTCTTCAGTCTGGGCTTCTGCCATTACCCGAACCAATGGCTCTGTACCTGATGGACGAACAAGAATCCGGCCATTTCCATTCATTTCTGCTTCTGCTTCTCTGATTGTCGAAGCAATTAGTTCATTTTCCATGACTTTATGTTTATCCTGCACTCGAACATTGACCAATAATTGAGGGAATTTTTTCATTTCTCCCGCTAACTGAGATAATGGTTTTTTCGTTGATTTCATGATATTCACAAGTTGGATTGCTGAGAGCATACCATCTCCTGTAGTATTGTAATCAAGGAATATTAGATGACCGGATTGTTCTCCGCCTAGGTTGTAGCCACTCTTTTTCATTTCTTCTACTACATAACGGTCACCAACAGCTGTTTGGATACTTTGAACACCGTGTTCTTCTAATCCTTTATAAAAGCCTAAGTTACTCATCACAGTAGATACAACCGTTTGATGCTTTAATTGTCCATGTGTTTTTAAATATTTGGCACATATGAACAAAATTTGATCTCCATCTACGATTTGACCTTTTTCATCAATTGCAATGAGTCGATCACCATCTCCGTCAAAAGCAAGACCAATATCTGCACCTTTTTCCAAAAGAAAAGTTGCCAATTTTTCAGGGTGAGTGGAGCCAACCCCTTCATTAATGTTTAATCCATTTGGTGAATTACCCATAGTGGAGATATCTGCGTCTAAATCAGCAAATAAATGCATAGCCAGGGAAGAAGTCGCACCATGTGCACAATCTAAGGCAACATGTATCCCAGAGAAATCATCATCCACTGTTTGCTTTAAAAACTGTAAATACTTTTGACCACCTTCAAAGTAATCGTTTACTTGTCCTAAATCTCCACCTACTGGACGTGGGAGCCTATCTTCTGTTTGGTCAAGCAAGTCTTCTATTTCTTTTTCTTGATCATCCGAAAGCTTAAAGCCGTCAGATCCAAAGAATTTAATACCATTATCCTGAACGGGATTGTGAGATGCTGAAATCATGACTCCAGCTTGTGCTCCTGTAGCTTTTGTTAAAAACGCAACTCCAGGTGTTGAGATCACCCCAAGACGCATGACTTCTGCTCCAATTGACAATAAGCCAGCCACTAAAGCACCTTCAAGCATATGTCCAGATATACGAGTATCTCTTCCTATTAATACCTTTGGACGATCTTTATCTTTTGTTAAAACATATCCTCCGAAGCGGCCGATTCTAAAAGCCAATTCGGGCGTTAACTCACTATTGGCCACCCCACGTACACCATCCGTACCAAAATATTTACCCATTTTATATATTCGCTCCTTCATGGACTATCATCATTGATTATTTACTAATTCAATTGTTGCTTTACTAGCAGAAAGACTCCACTTTATATTCGGAGGTCCATTCACTATTATATCTACCTCATGCTGACCGCTACTAAGTTTAGCTACATCAAGGTAAATGTCTATATCTGATTCATCAACATCTTTTAAAATAGAAGGTGCACCAACTAGTTCAATATTTACGGTTCCGTCTATCGGACTAATAAATTCCGCCTTTAGAGAATTCGGTATCCCAATTACTTTTATGGTAAGGCTTGTAAGTGTTCGAATCTCATTTTTCTCAACCTTCACTTGAACGGGAATTGTTTTTGGGACAATGTCCTTTACACCCTTAGGAACTGGTATCTCCACATCAATTGTGGTACTTTCGGTGATGCCTTCAATATTCACTTCTATATTCTCTATTTGTTGTATTTTATCAATTATCTCTTTTGGACCAAAAATTGTCAGTTCCATAATAGTTGATTCTATTCCGATTAAACTAAAACCATCCTCTACCTTTCCTTTAGAAATGAAGGAGATAGGAACCACTTTATTCGGACTAATGATACTCACCTCAACGTCTACAACCGCTGGATCAATCTCAACGTTTAATCGATTGCCCTCACTATCATAAACAGCCACAGGGGCTTCTTGCCTAATTTTTTCATTCGCGCCTTTAAGGTCAACGATTGCTTTGACCAGTGCAATCCGGTCTACTTGATCTTTAGCACCAATCACTTTCACATTTTTAGGGCTGATAATGGCTTCATCTAGCGTGTATCCTTCTTCTAACTCATGGATGTAATCGACTTCAACAGAAAATTCTTTCTCTATCTTTTCATCAATGGTAAGTGTAATCACAGAAGGATTAATCGTAACTTTCACATTATCACTTACATCTTTATATTGAACCTTGACTTGATGTGTTCCGACTTGTAATTCCTCGAGATCAACAAACACCTCTATAGAACGTTGAAGTTTAACTGGCTGTACAGCACTTCTCGGCCCTACTAATGTGACTGTTACCTCTTGTGGTAATCCCGACACAACATATTGATCTGTATCAAAATAGGCAGCAAGAGGAATTTCTGTGAGTGTCTCAGTCTCATCAGTTGCAACCGGAAAGCTCAACTGTTTTTTTGGATTGTTTTGTGTCTCAATCGTTACGGATGTGTACAGCATTAATGCCAATAACAAGGCAATTGCCTTCATCATCCAATGATTATTCATAAATTTATCCATTTTTCTTCCCCCTCCATGTCCATAGAGTTGAGGAAGACATTTTCGATGTAGACAATAATTCTCTTGTTAGCATCTCTTTCATCACATCTTGTGAGAGATCTCGGTGAAGGTCGCCGTTCTTAGTTAATGATATACTCCCTGTTTCCTCGGAGACGACAATAGTAATACTATCTGTTACTTCACTAATACCTAAGGCTGCGCGGTGCCTTGTCCCTAACTCTTTTGAAATGAACGGACTCTCAGACAGAGGTAGGTAACAAGCGGCGGCAGAAACTTGCTGCCTTTGGATAATGACAGCTCCATCATGTAATGGTGTATTTGGAATGAAAATATTGATTAATAACTCTGACGTCAAATTAGCATTCAAGGCTATACCCGTCTCAATATAATCACCCATGCCTGTATCACGTTCAATGGAGATTAAGGCCCCTATTCGACGCTTCGCCATATAGGATGTGGCTTTTACAATGGCTTCAATCTGTTGAAATTGCTCTTCTTCCTCGTTCACCGTATTTCTTGAGAAGATTTTACCTCTTCCTAGCTGTTCTAGTGCTCTTCGTAATTCAGGTTGGAAAATAACGATAACCGCAATAAATCCCCAGTCTAATGCTTGACCCATGAGCCATTGAAGTGTATGTAAACCAAGAAAGCTACTAAGTATGTTCACGATAACAATGACTGTTATTCCCTTTAATAGCTGTACTGCTTTTGTCCCTCGAACGACCATGATTAGCTTATATATAACAAACCAGACAAGGAGAATATCGATGATGTTACCCAGGTAATGTAGGATTGGGAATTCTCCAAACGGCATTCTTACACTTCCTTTATAGTAAAATAAAATTCCCTATATAGTTAATTTTTGTTAAAGGCTTAGCATTTACATTATACCATATTCTGTACAAATGTATAAAAAGGAACTAGACTTTTATAAATTAGCCCAGAACACCCGTGACTTCAGTCGTGGGATGAATGGGCGTCTTTTTGGTTAAGTGCTTTTGGTCCAGTGAAAAATATTCATATATAGTAGAGATTCAGCAGTCAAGTTTCTTTACCTTGAGCTACTCGTTAAAGTAATCTTTCATTTGATTACGAACTGTTTCAGACGGTAGTGCTAATTTAAACATTTTTGAGAATGTCCATTTATTTATTTATTTTTTAGACCGACAAAATAAAAGCATGAAATCACTTCAGATTTCACACTCTTGAAAATCTTACTTATATGTCTACTTACTTTCTGATGTGTTGAAGAATGATACCGTCTCTTTAATACCTTTTTTCAAATGGTACCAAATCCATTCAAACATTTGATCAATTTCATGGATTTCCCCAGTCACGGCACCAGCAGATGCTAAATACTTATCACCATTAATTAAAGTCAAATCTCCTCTTACTTCACCTTCAATTTTAATGTCGCCATTTCTAACGACCAAGTCCCCATCAACGATAGTACCCTCAGGTACAATGACGGTGTTTTCTTCAATAAGCAGATTCGATTGCTTCGATACAGCTAATTGTTGATCCTCGTTCCACATCGTTGTAATACTACCTAACATTAATATAAAGAAAACTG
This sequence comes from Bacillus sp. DJP31, assembly GCF_049310945.1. Classification (NCBI taxonomy): domain Bacteria; kingdom Bacillati; phylum Bacillota; class Bacilli; order Caryophanales; family Bacillaceae; genus Bacillus; species Bacillus sp. DJP31. The sequence continues at coordinate 105,641 of NZ_JBMERO010000013.1, forward strand.
CCGCAGCCGTTAAGAGTGGGTGTATCTTGAGCCATCTTTTCACTTTTACAACTTTCTTTTCTTGTGGTAATCTCTGCATAACTTTTGCTGTAAAATCAAACGGAGAATGTATATGAGACGTGCTTTGAACGAGAGCAATCGTCTTCTTTAATTCATGAAAGTGTTTTTGGCAATCCGAACAATGCTGGAGATGGGTACGCAGCTCCTTCTCTTGATCTAAGATCAAATCTTCATCTAGAAAGTTATGCATGTATTCTATATATTTTGGATCACATTTCATGTTCTTCACCTCATCCTAGACTTCCCTTAATTGTTTCCTGAGAGCTTCTCTTCCTCGATGGATTCGAGTTTTTATTGTACTAATAGGTAGCCCCAATACTTCACTTATTTCTTTTAATGACAGTTCTTCAATATACTTTAATACAATGACTGCTCTATATTTTTCGGGTAGCCTTAAAATTTGTATTTGTACACTTTGTTGAAGTTCTAGACTTTCAACTTCTTCTTCTGGTAATGGGACATCAGCGGCAACTTGTGAGTACATGGTTAAACCCTCAGTTCCAGTAACTTCTGCATCCAAGTAATAATCAGGCTTTTTCTTTCTTATACGATCAATTGCTAAATTGGTTGCAATGCGATATAGCCATGTCGAAAACTTCTTATCAATATGGAAGCTTTCTATATTAATATATGCTCGAATAAAGGCCTCTTGTGCAATGTCTTCCGCTTCATGGGAGTTGCCAAGCATTCGGTAGCAAAGCTGATATACCTTATCCTTATACAACTCTACAATTTCGCTAAAAGCATTTTGATCCCCATTTTTAACTTGCTTGATTCTATTTTTTATTATTGTTTCCATTTACCCTAACCCCCGCTTACTTTGCGGCTATCCCTTCTATACGTTTATTTATAGAAAAGGTTTCACTTTTTTATCTATTATTTATTTTCCAATTCCTATTTTAACAAAAAATGGACGAAATGTTTAAAAAACTTAAAAAAAGGTAGATATTAGAAAAATATAGATAGGGTGACAGCAATTATGAAAACTGATAAACCCTCTATGGATAAAATTGAGCAATACCGAAAAGAATTAATAGAATTAGCAAAACACTCTTCGCTCAATTCTCCTGAGGTTATCCGAGCAAGTACCACCCTAGACACTTTGTTAAATGAATACGAATTATATAGAAGGGAAAAAAACAGTAAACGTTGATTCGTTTACTGTTTTTTTATTTCTTATAATACTACTTTAATTTCTCTCCAAATAAGGAACCCATAAGTGCTACCGCGACAGAGGCTGTTTTATTTTTATCATCTAAAATAGGATTCACTTCAACAAATTCTGCTGACGTGATGATTTTTGACTCTTCTAGCATCTCCATTGCTAGATGACTTTCTCTATAGCTAATCCCACCTATAACTGGTGTCCCTACTCCTGGTGCATCATGAGGATCTAACCCATCCAAGTCTAATGAAAGATGAACACCGTCTGTTCTCTCAGATAGATACTGTATGGTTTCCTCCATCACAGCCGTCATACCCATTCTATCAATTTCGTGCATTGTATATACTTTTATACCTTTTTCTTTAATTAACTCTTTTTCCCCATCATCTAATGATCTTGCCCCGATGATAACCACGTTCTCAGGCTTAATTTTTGGTTCAAAGCCTCCAATATTCGTTAAAGCTTGATGACCTAGTCCTAAACTTACCGCTAAAGGCATACCGTGAATATTTCCAGAAGGAGATGTGTCTGCTGTATTTAAATCACCATGTGCATCATACCAGATAACACCAAGACTTTTATAGTGCTTGGTCACTCCCGCAAGTGTTCCAATTGCAATACTATGATCGCCGCCTAATACTAAAGGAAAGCGATTAGCGGATAAAATTTGGTCAACTGCATTTGCAAGCTTTTCACTCGCGTCAGCAACCTCTTTTAAATTTCGAAGGTTATCGACCAGTGCCTCCGAAGTACGTCCACGAAGACCAATTTGTATGTCGCCTAGATCCTCCAGATCATAATTAAGACTCTCTAAACGCTCTACCACTCCAGCATATCTTATTGCGCTTGGCCCCATATCTACTCCACGCCTGGCTTGTCCTAAATCCATTGGCACTCCAATAATTGATATATTTTTATTCTCCATTGTTTGTACCTCCTTAAACTCTTTTACTTACCTCTATTTTAACTATAAAAAGGTAATGACTCAACTTGACAAGTCTATGTATATATATTCAATTTACAATTCATACAACTATACATGGAAACGTTCCAGATTTACACAATCATATATTTGATGAAAACGCATTTTTTAAAAAAAACAAAAAAAGCAAGGAATACCTTGCTTTTTTTTGATGAGCCATGAAGGATTCGAACCTTCGACCCTCTGATTAAAAGTCAGATGCTCTACCAACTGAGCTAATGGCTCGTATTAGAATATTCTGTTCTGAACTTGGTGTAGCTCATAAATGAAATCGGAATTTCAGAAAGGTCATTCAAGATTTCAATCGATTGTTACGCTTAAGTAATTTCAATGGAGATTACTCGGGCGTGTTACCTACTGAGCTAATGACTCGTTAAATTAAATGGCTGGGCTAGGTGGATTCGAACCAACGCATGACGGAGTCAAAGTCCGTTGCCTTACCGCTTGGCTATAGCCCAATATATATAATGTTCAATTTAGTGAGCTAAGCTCACTAAATTGTAAGAGAGAGGTGAATACTTGTTATTGCAGAACTCACATTTCTCATGGATGATGACCCATACGGGATTCGAACCCGTGTAACCGCCGTGAAAGGGCGGTGTCTTAACCGCTTGACCAATGGGCCTTTGTCAACCTACTGGAGCTTCCAACCGGATTCGAACCGGTGACCTCTTCCTTACCATGGAAGTGCTCTACCTGCTGAGCTATGGAAGCAATGGCTCCACCAGTAGGATTCGAACCTACGACCCTTCGGTTAACAGCCGAATGCTCTACCGCTGAGCTATGGTGGAATAACACTATTGAAATAAATAAATATTTTACCATTGCTGCCAATTCTGTTCTATCGCTGTGCTACGGGAAAAGACAAAAATACTGCTACGCAGTTAGCTAAATAAGAACACCCTAACCTAGATATTGAATCTAGTAGGGCTAATATTTAAGTAAATAATGCTTGGCG
>NZ_JBMERO010000014.1:0-91776 GCF_049310945.1 Bacillus sp. DJP31
AAATATAAATTATAAGTATCAAAATGTTTGTATGTTGTAACAAAAAAAGGCACGACCTATTACTAGATCAATGCCTCTTTTGGTTTAATTATTATGCACGTGAAACGTATTTACCGTCTACCGTGTTAATGATTAGTAAATCCCCTTGATTGATGAAGAAAGGTACTTGTACAGATAATCCCGTTTCAAGTATCGCTGATTTTGTCCCACCAGAAGATGTATCGCCTTTAATACCAGGTTCTGTTTCTGCAACTTTAAGTTCAACCGTGTTTGGAAGTTCGACACCAATTGTTTCAGTGTTATACGTTTGAATTGCTACTTTCATATTTTCTTGTAAAAACTTTAATTCATATTCAATTGCGCTTGAAGGAAGCTCTGTTTGTTCATATGAGTTTGTATCCATAAATACATGTAGATCACCAGTCGCATACAAATATTGCATCGTACGGTTTTCGATTTGTGCTTTTGCTACTTTCTCTCCACCACGGAAGGTTTTTTCTTGGATAGCTCCCGTACGAAGGTTACGAAGCTTGGACCGAACAAACGCAGCCCCTTTACCCGGTTTAACGTGTTGAAAGTCAAGAACACGCCAAATACCTCCGTCTACTTCAATCGTTAAACCCGTTCGAAAATCATTTACAGAAATCATTGAAAAAATCCTCCTACATAAATATCAAATGTTTATTTATAAAATAATTAATTCCTTTGTAGAATGTGAAAGTGATTGGTTGCCATCTGTTGTCACAACTGTATCATCTTCAATTCTAACTCCACCTAAACCTGCAACATAAATTCCAGGCTCAACCGTAACCACCATACCTGGTTTTAGGATCATGTCTGATTTCACAGATAGAGATGGCCCTTCGTGAACCTCTAAACCGATCCCGTGTCCTGTCGAATGCCCGAAATATTCTCCATACCCTTTTTCAGTGATATAATCTCTTGTTAAGGCATCTGCTTCTTTTCCAGTGATTCCTGGTTTAATTCCAGCCATCCCTCTTAATTGAGATTCTAAAACAACGTCATAAATGTTTTTTAACTCATCACTTGGTTGACCGATTGCGATCGTTCTTGTGATGTCTGAGCAATATCCTTTATAATATGCCCCGAAATCAAGTGTCACAAAATCCCCAGTTTCAATGATTTTGTCCGTTGCAACGCCATGTGGTAAAGCTGATCGGAAGCCAGAAGCGACAATTATATCAAAGGACGAAGAAAGAGCTCCCTGTTTGCGCATGAAGAATTCTAGCTCGTTTGAAACATCTATTTCTGTTTTTCCAGCACGGATATACGTTAAAATATGTTGAAATGCTGCGTCCGCAATCTCTGTTGCTTCCTTTAATATCTTAATCTCAGCATCTGTCTTTATCAAGCGTATCTTTTCAATGACACCAGACAATGGCACAAGGCTAGCACTAATTCCTTCTTTATAGGCTCTAAAAGAGCTAAAGGAAACATGATCCTCTTCAAACCCTAGATTTTTAATACCAAGTCGATCCACCTGAGTTGCAATTTCCTCTAATAAAGAGGCTTTATGCTGCACCACTTCAAAGCCCTCTAATTGGCTATTGGCTTGCTCTACATACCTGAAATCTGTAATAAACACAGCCTGATTCAAAGAGATAATCGCTACTCCTGATGAACCAGTAAACCCCGTCATATAGCGGCGATTGTAAACACTTGTAATTAACACTCCATCAATATTTTGCTCTTGAAAACGGTTACGAAGATTTTCAATTTTGTTCATTTTTTTTATCCTCCCCCAATTTCTCTATCAACGCATATAATGCTAACTGATAACCAAATAGTCCAAATCCCACAATTTGTCCTGCAGTAACTGGTGCTATAACAGACTGGTGACGAAACTCTTCTCTTGCATGAATATTTGAAATATGTACTTCAATAACAGGTTTTGAGATACTGGCAATCGCATCACGGATCGCATAGCTATAATGAGTAAATGCTCCCGGATTAAAAATAATACCAACTACATCCGATTCTGCACGGTGTATTTCATCAATTAGCTCACCTTCATGGTTTGATTGAATACAAACTAACTCTAACTGACTAGTATTCGCTAATTTAGTAAGATTTTCTTCAAGCTCTGCGAGTGTTACACTACCGTAAACATCCGGTTCACGTAAGCCTAGACGATTTAAATTTGGACCATTCAATAAGAGAATGCGTTTCATAATGGGCAAACCCCTTGCATGTATTATAGGAAAAAAATCAATAAAAAAGAATGTTCATAGAACATTCTATCACAATGACTATTCTTTTGAATAGTTTGGTTCACGTTGAATATTGAGTTCTACTACCTCAAAAGAAATCGAATAGCCTATAAACACACCGTACAAGATAAATAAACAGACAGTCGTCACAATTGTGTTAAGATCTAGCTCTTTAAAAGGGGGGATGCCTGAAAATATAGGATTTAAGACAAAAAACACAGTTCCCCATAAAACGAGTCCGAATAGCAGTCCTACCCATAATTTATCAAACTTTCTTAAAATAGCAAAATAGGCAAACGCGACTAAAATGGAAATTAATCCTAAAATAAGAACAGAGATAAATTGACTAAGAGTACCTTCTTTCCAATCTCCGATAGCCACTGGATCTAACAAAACATTTGGAGGAATCTTGGAAAAGCTAAAAACATAGCATAAATAACCAAGTGATCCCCAAAAAATGCCTCCAAAAAGACCAGTTATGGCTGTTCTAGCTGCAGGTGACAATGGTTGTTCAGTTTGATTTTGTTCGAGTTTCTTATCCTCTTTCACTATTGTCCACCTCCTATTTTTATTATTTCCATAACCTACATTTTTATTAAGGAGTAATTACCGTAACATGTCTAAGCTCTCAAAATTTCGTCTATAATAGTGAAAGTTGTTTTTGACACAAACATCAGCCTAGAGCTTTTACTGATTTTCGAGTAAAATAAGCTTTATAAGTGATTCAAGACAAAAAATAGGTTGGTGGAAGCATGTCAGAAATAAAAAAGCCCATTTATGGTGGGCAAGCAGTAGTTGAAGGGGTTATGTTTGGAGGCAAGCATAATTATGTAACAGCTATCCGTCGAAAAGATTCATCCATTGAATATTTTCGATTAAAAAGAAAGACGAACCCCTTTATACAAAGCTTGAAAAAGATTCCTTTTCTTCGAGGCATTGTTGCCATTTTAGAGGCGAGTGCAAATGGTACGAAGCACTTGAATTTTTCTACAGATCGTTTTGAAGTAGATCCAACGGAAGATCACACATTAACTGAGAAAAAAGAATCAAAGCTCACAATGATCTTAGGAGTAGCAGCCATTGGAATTATTTCTTTTTTCTTTGGTAAGTTTGTCTTTACGTTAATTCCAGTTTTTTTAGCTGAACTAGTAAGGCCAGTATTTCAATCTGATTTCTCTCAAGTGCTCATTGAAGGAGTTTTTAAACTCATTCTTTTATTGGTATACATATATGCCATTTCGTTTACCCCTTTAATCAGACGGGTATTTCAATATCATGGTGCAGAACATATGGTCATTAATGCCTTTGAACGAGGGAAAGAACTAACGGTTGAGAATGTACAAGCACAGTCTAGACTTCATTTCCGCTGTGGCAGTAGCTTTATACTATTCACTGTTATTGTAGGAGTATTTGTCTATATGCTTGTTCCTACAGAACCATTGTATGTTCGAGTATTAAACCGAATTGCTCTTATCCCAGTAGTACTTGGCATTTCATTTGAAGTCCTTCAGTTAACAAACAAGCTTCGCGATGTTCCTGTACTGCGTTATTTAGGATACCCGGGTTTGTGGCTCCAATTGCTGACAACTAAAGTGCCAACAGATGATCAAGTCGAGGTTGCTATAGCATCCTTTAATGAATTACTTCGTTTAGAGGATGACGAAGAAAGCTCAGCAAAAATTGTATAATAAGATGACAACATCTCATTTTTATAACATATTGTAAGTAATAATCCTTTGCTTTTCGTTTTAGGAGGTTCTGAATGTGAAATTCCAAACACGTCAATTCATATTAATTGTTGTGGTTGGCTTAGCCGCCATTGGTTTATTTAATACGAATCCCATGCAATTATTACGGATGATTGGTATTGTGGCCTTATTCGCTGTTATCTTTTATTTTCTATTTCGTTTTTTCCAAAGAAGAAACGGTTCAGGTATGTGGAAAGATTATTCTAGATACAAAAAGGCTGTTGTTCAATCTAAGAAGAGATATAAGCAACAGAAATTTTCATCCATGGTTAAGAAACCTGCATCTCCAGTAAGTATGAAGCGCAAAAGCAATGCCCATCTGACATTAATAGAAGGAAAGAAAAACAGTAAAAAGAAAAACCGAGCGTTGCATTAAGGCTTATTTTGAAATAGCTTAAGGTAAATACCTAGAATGCTCTAGATTAGACTTCTCTTATGTGTAAAGAAATCAAATACTATTTAGAAATGACGTATGAATTGGCATACGTCATTTCCTTGTTTATATAGCATAAAGCATACTTGCAAATGGAAGAACTATTCATGAAAATTTGACGGTACCTACTACTTTTGTGTTACCTTTGTTAAAGAGAAAATAATAGGAGTAAAGGTGATATAGATGTTAAGTAAAATCAAAATAGAACAACCAAAAATCCCACACCAATTAACTCAAGCAAACTTTCAAGATATATATCATAATGATGAACCCTACCTTACTAACTGTATAATAGCCAACTGTTCTATTGATCGAGAGCCAATGGATAGGATAGAATTCTCACAAGTTGTTTTTAAAAATGTAACATTCATAGATGTAACATTTAAAAAAATTGAACTAACAGATGTTGTATTTGAAGAATGTGATTTATCAAATGCAGATTTTATGGGTGGGATCATTCACAGAGTTGAATTTAAAGAATCAAAAGTACTTGGGATCAATCTTTCCGAAGCCAACTTAGGAAATGTCCTATTTGAAAATTGCAACTTAAATTTAAGTGCTTTTGGTTATGGTAGTTTAAAACAGGTAGAATTCAAAAATTGTTCACTGAGTAATGCTGATTTCTATGAGTGCAATTTAAAGAAAGTAAAGTTCCATCAATGTGACTTAAATGAAGTGAATTTCACTCGAACTCCCCTTAATGGAATCGATATGAGTAGCTCCACCTTTCAAAAACTTAGCCTTTCGTTGGAGGATTTAGATGGGTGTGTTGTTTCTCCAGAGCAAGCACTCGGTTTTGCTACAATGCTGGGATTGAAAATTAAGGAGTAAGAAATTCATCCGGGAAAAAGATAAACGCATGAAAAAAATAGGATATCAAAAAACTCGTCGTAAAAGACGAGTTTTCTACTAATTAAATTCCCTGCCGTTTAAATGCAATCTTTTTTTCCTCACGAAGTTGCATCCGTTTAGCTCCTGCTAATAAGACCAGTTTTTCAAAAATATTTCTGCCTTCAAATAACCGATTTGAATCATTTCTGCTTTCTGCTCCTGGTTGATATTAAATTCCCTCGTCAAAACATTCTCAACTGGTATGAAGATTATATTTTTTTCGACACTTCTAGAAATATAACGTAAATCGTGTGAATCCATCATGGTTTCAAAAAGTGCTTTGAATAATCCAATTGCATCCTTAATTTCATTAGGTGGTCTATTTGCAATTTTAGGGCTTAATTGAATTCCCAAGAGAGGTCTCTTTTTCTCTTGTCTGGTTTGATCAAATAACCATAATGGAAAATTACTTAATACTCCACCATCCACAAAGATCGGCATTGATTTAGCTTGCTCAAGCTTCACGGGTTCAAAAAAATACGGTAACCCTGCACTCATTCTTACCGCTTTAGCTACAGAGAATTCAGCGGGATTATATCCATATTGAGTTAAATCGTCTGGGATGACAGTCATCTTAGAATTTGTAAGATCAGAGGCAACGACTCGCAATCCTTCTTTTGGGAGATCACCAAACACACGAATTCCTTTAGCTGCAAGTTTCTCTTCTAGCCAGTTTTCTAGCAATTGTCCTTTATATAAGCCTAATCTCCAATATAACAAGACCCATTTTGCCACTGAGGATGGTAAAAAAGTTCTTCGTGCATCTAGAAACTTCTCTAAATTGATCTCTTCCATTATTTCTGCCATTTCTTCACCTGTATAGCCCGCAGCTACAAATGCAGCTATTATGGACCCTGCACTTGTGCCTGCGACTCTTTTAAACGAATAGCCTTTCTTTTCTACGGCCTGAATAGCTCCAATTAAGGCGTACCCCTTGATTCCACCGCCTGAGAAAACCCCGTCAATATCCAAATCCTCACCTCTACCTTGTCAGGTATTTGTTACATAGTAATCGGGATTTTATAATTTTAGTACCAATTTAATGCAATTTAAAAAGACTTAGGTCACATGCCTAAGTCATCAGTCTAATTTTCTTGACTTTCTTCGTTGCGTTTTTGGATGGTTCTTAGCTGTTCAATCCTGCTCTTTTCTTCTTCAAAGAATTGAACGAGATCACCAATTCGATCTATGGCATTCCAGCTCAAATGATGTTCAATTCCTTCAACATCATTGTAAATCTTATCCTCATCTACACCAATTAAGCGCATAAATTGTTCTAACAACTCATGACGATAGACAAGTCGCTTTCCAATTTTTTTACCCTTTGTTGTCAAGATTAACCCTCGATATTTTTCATAGATTAAGTATTGATCCTTATCTAGCTTTTGCACCATTTTGGTAACAGAGGAAGGATGAACAGCTAACGCTTCGGCTATATCGGATACTCTTGCATACCCTTTATCCTCAATTAACATATATATTTGTTCAATATAGTCTTCCATACTGGGCGTTGGCAAATCGATCGACCTCACTTCAAATCATAATCCGGACTAGTAGTCTTTTACCATCTTACAACAGATTATATAGTGAGACAACCCTTTGCCTATGTGAAATATTGTACGACTGCTGTTGGGAAAAATTCGTGAATGTACCGACGGAGGGTGGTTTCTATATCATCTGCATCTTCTGTCTGATAGACATATTTTCCAATCCCATAACGACCCCACTTATATTTCCGCTTTGTTTCATCCATTTCTAGCTTCGATTTTGGGTATCGCTTCTCAATGACATTCTTAGCAGGCTTTGTAAAACGATGCTGAATGAGTTCAAAGGTTAAATTGTCTAAATTTATCCCTTTTAGCGAATCAGATAGACGTTGGAAAAGCTCTAAATAGCCTTCCTTCCAATCTTCATGCATATAAATCGGAGCAACAATGAACCCAAGAGGATAGTCTGCACCTGCTACCTTTCTCGCAGCTTCAATTCTCTCATCAAAGGAAGATGTCCCTGGTTCAAAGTTTTTAATCACATAACGTGAATTTACGCTAAAACGAAATCTTGTTCTTCCATTATGCTTGGCATCTAAGAGGTGATCTACATGCTGATACTTAGTCACAAAGCGAAGCTGACCGAACTCGGTTTGCCCCATAAATTCAATGGTTTGTTTCAAAGAGTGTGTTAAATGGTCAATTCCTACAATGTCAGACGTACAAGCCGCTTCAAAACGGGTAATCTCGGGAGCTCGTTCATCCATATATTTTTGGGCTTGACCAAAAATATCATCTAAGTTCACATAGGTTCGGATGTATGGCTTACTTCCGAGGGTCGTTTGAAGGTAACAGTAATGACAATGACCCATACAACCTGTTGCTAACGGTATAGCATATTCCGCGGAAGGCTTGGACGTTTCGAACTTTAATGTTTTTCTTATTCCAACTACTAGAGTTGATTTTGCATTTCGATATTGTTGTAAATCATTATCTCCAGGAATTCCTCTTACTTGGTTATGAGAAGTAGTTTCCCTTATTTCAAGCCCCATTTTTTGAAACTTTTCATATAGCTCTTTCCCAAGTTGGTAGTCAAGTGCCTTTGGTTCAAAATAAACGAGCTGTGGAACAAATGCTTTCATACCTTCACCTCATTATTTCACATTTGACCTTAGTATGAGCTAAAAATAAAAAAGGGATGGAACCAATTCATGGGTTCCATCCCTTTATTTGTTTATTGTTTTAAAGTCCACACTTTAATTGTGCACCACAATCTGTACAAGAATTACATCCACCAATTTCTTGAACCGTTCCTTGACGGCAAACTGGGCATGTATCTCCCACTTCTGAGCCGAAATTGACAGTCGTTGATCTCAGTTCTTGAATCGTATCAACAAGTACTATAGTTCTTTTCTTTTCTTCATTTGGGAATAACTCCTGCTGCTCTTCGTCAAATGAATTTTCTTCTGCCTTTAGTGTTAATACTTGTGCATCACGGCTACCGTCTACATAAACAGTTCCACCCTTTGCACCACCTAGATACAATCGCTCATAGACTTTTTCTACTTGTTGAACTGTATATCCTTTTGGTGCATTAACGGTTTTGCTTATTGAGCTATCAATCCAACGTTGAATGATACATTGGACGTCAGCATGTGCCTCTGTCGTTAATTCCATAGCAGAAATAAACCAATGTGGAAGTTTGTTTGGATCTGCTTTTGGATGGTTGTCCAAGAACTCCTGAACGATTTCAGCTTTAACTTCGATGAACTTTCCTAGACGTCCACTGCGGAAGTAAGAGAAGGAAAAGTATGGTTCTAACCCGGTACTTACGCCAACCATTGTCCCAGTGCTTCCCGTAGGAGCAACAGTCAGTAAGTGTGAATTTCTAATGCCATATTTTTTAATGCTTTCTCTAATATCTTCAGGCATTTTTCGCATAAATCCTGTTTCAATAAATGCTTGTCGAAGTCGAGCAGTTGCACCTTCTGATTCTGCTTGAAGGAATGGGAAGCTGTCTTTTTCTTTTGCAAGCTCGATGGAAGCACGGTAAGCTGTTGTGGCAATGGTTTCAAATACCTCTTCTACCAGTTTATTGCCTTCTTCTGAACCATACTCTGATTCACAATAGATCAATAGGTCATGAAGTCCCATTACGCCTAAGCCAACTCGACGCTCCCCTAATGCTTGTACCTTATTAGCTTCTAAGAAATAAGGTGTCGCGTCAATTACGTTATCTTGCAGACGAACGCCAACTTCTACTGTTTGCTTTAGCTTTTCAAAGTTTACTGTTTTTGTTTCTTTATCTACCATTTCCGCTAGGTTAACCGCAGCAAGGTTACATACGGAAAATGGTGCGAGAGGTTGTTCCATTTTTGTTATCGTAAAGGCTTTTTATCCTCTACTTCTTACAGTTCATTTTCCTGTAAGTTCAGCATATCTTTTCATTACTAACATTCTTCATAAATTTGATTAATTCTTTTCTTCCACGATCTTCACCAAATACGGATTTCGATATTACTCTAAAGTCCTTGACTCCAAATCGGTCCTGTATATCATCTATAAGTGGACCAATAGTTGTTTTAATTTTATTTAAAGGCGTCCCAGCTATAATTTCTTTATGATTAATCGACCATCGGATAATGTAGTCTTTGATGTTATTGTGGATTTTGTTTCTCTTTTCAACATAAGAATTGGTTGCATTTCTGATGGCAGCCTTTCCTCCACATGTTTGACTACAAAATTTTTGTGATGAGATGATTAATGTAAAAATTCTTCTTCACATTCAAGCACATTGTCTTTTCTCTCTTAGAGTTTTAATGTATCCCTTTTTCATTCCGCTCTTTTTTAAACCTTCAAGCATTCTTTGCTTTGCTGGGCTATCAGATGGCCATAATTTCTTTGTATGCTCTCCGATTTTCTTTTTGGTGATTTCATTATGCTTCATGTTGTAATGCCCATTAAATTCACCAAAGGTTGCTTTATGAATGGTTGTTTTTTCTGATGCTATCCATTCTGAAATAATTGAAGTTAAAGAGAACGGCAAGGTTTTATATAACTCTAGTAATTCTTCATAAGAGATAAGCTCCCATTTGATCTTGTGTAATTTTTCAAATCGCATGCAACGCCTTAATTGCAGTCTTTTTGGAATCAATATTTCTGGACTTTATTTCAACTATCTTTTCAAGCTTTCCGTTTTGATCGTAGAAAAAGAAATCTGGTTTATAAAGTTTATATCCTAGTGTCATAGGTTTCGTCCTCATAACTCTATGGTATGGAATGGAATTGAAGATACCATGCGTATGCATATTCGTAGGAGCTTCTTAAATAGTGCTCTTTATAAAAACCTGCATAACCATTAGTTTCACCTCAATACCACTTTACCATAAATTGGATTACCTATATAGGATTACTACGTTTGTAATGTTGCGGCCTCGTGGATTCATTATAGTCTGCAAATGCAGGATCAGAATCTATGCGTTGCCCCTGACTAAAGCTTTACCTTTAGCCTTCGGTTCGGATTCCCATCTCAGGGTTCCCGCTTTATTCCGCAATTTTTTACGTGAGGCAAACTAAGCTACTCTACCACACGGATTCGTCGCAACAACCCTTTGTCCATATGCTTTCGCATTTGTCATGTCGTTTGCGTTATCGATAAAGAATATTCCTGGTTCTGCTGCATAAGTTGCACAAATATTTATTAAATTCCAGAGATCTTTTGCTTTGATTCGGCGATAGACACGAACCTTGTGCCCCATCTTTTCCCACTCTCGTACATCTCCAACTTCATACCATGTTTCATTGTAAATTTTCATTTCCTCTTTATCGTAGCTTTCTACATCAGGGAAACGAAGCTCATACTCAGCGTCATCCTCGACTGCTTTCATAAAGTCCTTCGTTAAGCAGACTGAGATGTTTGCTCCTGTTAGAAACTCTGAATTATGGACGGTGTAAGTACCACCTATGCGAAGTTTTTCTTCTGCATCTTTAATAATTTTCTCACTAAACCCACCGTAACCAGGAATGTGTTTATAATTAGTAATTCCTTGGTACATGTTCTGCTCTTGTTCAGTTAATGGAGTGTATTTCAATTTGTCCCAGGCAGATTTTTTGATTTGTTCATCATTTATGTTTTCGATGAGAAAACGTAGAATTCTAGGATTTTGCATTTTGGAAATAATGAAATCAATGATGTCAGGATGCCACGTTTAAACCGTCCCTTTCAGGATACTTTAACTCTGCACTATGCAGACGGACTAGACTATATCATCACCCTCAGCTTTTACTGTTAGGGGTCGGGCGCTTCGAAATACCTAAGTATCCCTACTCTACTCACTACATCGTAGCTTTGGATAGTCGTTGAACCTTCACCTAATAAGATGCTTGGCTGCGGATTTTCCAATTCAATCATTTTTTAAGCATTCACGCCCACCGTTTCCAGTCACGTTGTAGCATGATTGACTCTAAGGAGTTCCCCGCAATTCACCCGATTTACTAGTTATTCATTTTCTGAACAACGCGGACTACTAATTTTAATCCGCTAACATTATCATTTGTGCTCCACGCTTTTTGTTACTCACTCAAATGAGTGGGGTAGGTCATTTCTGCCTACCTCTTACACTTTCATGTAAGAGCAGACTCTATCATCAAAGAAGAAAATTTGTATTTATTTGTTTTTTTCTTCTTTGTCTCGCGCCTCATAACCACGTTGCCGTTGGTTATGATTTACTTCTTCCTTTTTTTCCCATCTTGAACACTCCTTGTTCGATATAGTTCAATTTAGGGCTATTCAGGAAGTTTCAATAGTCGTTGAACGTTCATCTTTGTTTCCAAAGATGCTTCGCTGCTGATTGCCCAATCTCTCTTCTTATCAAACCTTCACGCTCACCGTTGCCAGTCACGTTGTGGTGAAGAAAGCTCTAAGGGTGTTCCAGCAATTCACGAGATTTTAATCCCGCCATGTTTTTAACGGGAACCACCTTGTTCAACAAGATGCGTAAGCTTAGCAATATCATCTAACCAAGACACAGAACCAGAGGATTTACCGTTTACACCTCTTGCAAGTGTATTACGAGGTCGGAGTGTTGAACCATTTGTTCCGACTCCTCCACCACGGCTCATAATCTCCATGACTTGTTTACGGTGTTCTGAAATACCTTCTCGTGAGTCTTTTACAAATGGCATTACATAGTTCCGATAGGTAAGAACATTCCTTCACCATTATGTGTAAGGCGTCCTTTTCCCCCGGCTAGCACCGTGCGTGCGACTTTCACCGCACACGGCGCCCCATCTACCAGTAAGTTAAGTTAAGATATCATCTTTTTAAGAATTTAGATTAAGCTTATCTCTGAATTTTTGAACGTTGTGTTTAGTTTTGCTTCCAAGTTTATCAAGGTTTTGGTTTCGGTGTATTAGTTCGTGACATTTAATGTGCATCGACGCTAAGTTGTTTACTCTGTTTATTAGCTCCAGTGGTAGTTTTGGGTTTATGTGATGTGTGTTTGTTTGGTGAGGTGGTAAATAATCACCACAAACTCGACATTTCCCTTTATCTCTGTTGAAGGCATAACATCGGCTCATCATGTACTCAAAGTTATATTTCAACTTTGACCCTTTTAATGATCCGATTGCGTTCCTTCGTGCATACTCGGTATTATTCAACTCATCTGCCCTGTGTTTTGCCGACTTTTTGCCGGTTCTTACTGAGTAGATTCTTCTTCCTTCTTCACTGTACGGTGTTTCCTTGACCCTTTTCAACTCCGGTTTTCTCCATTTTGTGAAGCTAACGTTTGTTAATCCTATCTTGGTCTTGTTCTCACCGTATTCAATGGTCGGGATTGCAGTTGTATAATTATCATGTACGCTTTTGAGATTATCCACTTCATTTGCAGCTATCCATTTTGCTCCAGATGGTGCTAATGAATTCCATGCTCCAAATCCTAATCTTCTTGAGTACTTCTTAGTCTCAACGCTCACTCGTGTCGCTATATCGTAGTAGTTAAGGACTCCACGTATTTTGGAATTTATTAATATTATGTCTCCCACCTTTTTTTCTAAGGTGTCCCGTTTCCTTATTTCATAAATACCCCTTTTGATTTCCATCATTTTTACATGAAGTCTTTCCAAATTCGGTCTACTAGTCGATATCCAACCATGTTTACCTCTACCTTTAACCTTTTTATAATCGAATCCCAAAAATGTAATGTATCGTTTTCGAATATTAGTTATCTTCGTTTTTTCCATTGATAATTTTAGCTTTAGCTTTTCATCCAAGTATTTCTGGATTTTCCATCTTAGTTTTTCTGCGCATTCTTTTGAATTCGTTGCAACGACCCAATCGTCAGCGTATCTAACTAAGAAGCAGGGGATTAAGTTTGTTTTCTTTAGACTCGAATACTTTACGTCAATACGACTGTATTGATGTCGAGTTTTCTTCGTTTCCCATTGATTGGATAACCAATGATCAAAACTGTTTAGGTACACATTTGCAAGTAGTGGAGAAATGATTCCACCTTGTGGTGTTCCTAAGCGGTTTTCTTTTATTTCATTCATAATCCCTGCTTTGAGCATTTGCTTTATTATCATTAGAACTCGTCTATCTTTGATCCCCATTGAATAAAGCTTTTTAATAAGGATCGTATGATTTACGTTGTCAAAGAATTTACTAATATCCCCTTCAATAATCCAGTGAAAGTTTGTTTTCTGCGTTACATCAGAAATTCTTTCCATTGCCATACTCGCTTCCCTCATTGGTCTAAAACCGTAAGAGTGTTTGAAGAATTGTGCTTCCAAGATAGGTTCTATGACTGATCTCACACATTCCTGTATGATTCTATCCTCTATATTTGGAATTCCTAATGGTCGCTTTTCCTTTCTCCCCGGTTTTGGTATCCATTTACGTCTAACTTCACCCGGTTTATAATTTGAAAATTGGTCTTTAACCTTAGATAAGGTGGTGTCCATTTCAAACTCTAGGAATGCGCTTCTAAGGCTTTCTCCATCGCTTCCAGGGGTATTGCTACCCTTATTAGCTTTAAGCTTGTGTATGGCGCTTATAATTACTGTTTCGGATTGTATTATTTCAAGCAATCCCTTGAAGGTTGGTTTGTTTCCTTCTTCGATACATTTTTTGGTTCTTTTATAAAGTTCATCTTGGATATTTCTAAATTCACGCTCGCTGTTCGGATAGTTAAGTGTGTGAACCATTTGAACCACCGCCTTTCACAATAGTGGTATGGTTTTAGTCAGTTTTTGCTCAACGGCTTCCTTAACAGGCTTATCTTAACTTATTTACATTGTATCGGAGTTAGGTTTCAACTCATTTGGTAGACTATGCCCCTTCGCTCCACAGATGTTAATCTGCTTCATCACTACTACGGGCTAACCGCCACCGACATTCAGCAGTTATTTCCTCCTGCTTAGAGTCCTTGGGTGTACATACCCTTAATATTCTCTTGTCGGCTTCCAACGTTCCCTAAGAATTAGCTTTACATATGAACTTAGGTGCTTCCTTTGACCCGTTAGCCATCTTTTCATCCATTACTGGTGGATTCAAGACACATAACCTAGATGGATATATTTCGTCAAAGCAAACTGCAATACTTTGACCAAGACTAAACCCGCTTAACGGGCGAAGATGTTGAATTCCATCCCCTCACTTTTACGAGCCGTACATTCGGAAGTTCGTCAGTTCCTAGCGGAACATTCTCACCATATTCATTTTATAGCGCCACGACTACTTCCCTACCATCTCAGGATCGGTTTTCGCCTAGTTAACGAGCTTCAGACGGGAGTGTTTGTACTCACTCCGCCTGTCGTACCTTCAGGCTTGATCTGCCAGTATTCAGACCAGTTAGGAATTTCACCTAACAATTCATTCTTAGAGTTAGGCAATATCTGTTTCAAGATATTGACCGCCTACTTTGAGGAGAGATTTCTCTGCTCCTTTGTATTAGGCAACATTGCGCACGCAGTTGAAGTACGTCACGTCTGTGTCAGCACCTGCACCGTAAAGGACACGACCTGCAGGAACAAAATTCAGACTGACTAGTTCATGGTAGAACTTTTCAAACCACTCTTTTCGCTTTTCTTCAGTCTTTTCAACAGAAGCTAAGCCTTTAGCATTACGCTTGGCAATCTGCTCATAAAACACTTCAAGGGGCTTCTCAATCACATCTAATGAACGTTTCACAATGCCCGTTTCTATTTCTTCGGGCTTGTCCAACACACCTCGATATTCTTCGTCCACTAGTACTTGAGCTATCTTTGTTTCCCAATCGAGACTGACAATGAAGCCTGTACCTCTTGCTGGAAATTTCGGATCTTCCTTAATTGTCAAAACGACAAAGTCGCCTTCACTTAATGTGATTTTTTCTGTGTCTTTAAATGTATATCGATCCAACATCACTAAGCGTGAAACACCCTTGTGTGTGATTTTCATGTCAGCTGTAATCGGATGTACTTGCTTAAAGGCCCGAATATCCTCATTCAACCTTTCTACATCGATTCTCATTTTGTTTTTAAGCACAACACTCAACTCTCACAGCTCCCTTTCCAACGCGCTATATTTCAATTATTCGAGCTCTATTTGTCTATGTGATTCTAATTGCACTCGAATTTTTGCTACTGTTACATTATCATATTATTAACCAAAAAATCAATATGTAGTAGGTTATTTAATTTCGACAATACTATATGTTGTGGTTAATACAAAAAATAAATGTTTTGTCAAAACTAAAATAACTCATTATAAAGAGATTGAATGAGGAAATCGACATATATCGTGAATTTTTGACGAATTTCAGCGTTTTTTCAACCTTGCATAATTTCTCTATCTAACTAAGTTAGATAAAAACAGCCAATTCGTAAAACAATCCGCAAGTTCTCAATGAACTTGCGGATGTTTTATCTCTTAAAATTCCATTCATCGCTCTCATATTTTTCCTTGGCGATCTTCTCAACCTGTAGCTTTTCCTCGTCTGATAAAACATATGGAACTAATTCTATTTGTAGTCCCTTCTCAAACCCTTTACGAAAAGCCTCTTTTGCTTCATCTAATGTAACAGGTGTCTTTCGAAGTGCATTAATGGCAACTGCTTTGTTTTTAAAATTACGTTGCATCCGCTCTTTCACCCGTTCATTTGAGTATGTAAACAGGCTAAACAACAAGTCCTCATCTATATCTAGTAAAATCGAGCCATGCTGTAAGATAACTCCCTTTTGTCTTGTTTGTGCACTTCCAGCTACTTTTCGACCTTCAACGACGAGCTCGTACCAGGACGGCGCATCAAAACAGACAGCTGATCGTGGATTTTTTAGACTCTCACGCTCTTCTTCTGTTTTTGGAACAGCAAAATAAGCATCCAAACCCAGTAGCTTAAAACCTTCTAGTATACCCTCAGAAATAACACGGTAAGCTTCTGTAACTGTTTTAGGCATGTCAGGGTAATCCTCTGTAACAATCACACTATATGTAAGCTCTTGATCATGAAGGACACCTCGACCTCCAGTGGGTCTGCGGACAAATCCTAATCCATTTGAATGAACAACTTCTAGATTAATTTCTTTTTCAACCTTTTGAAAATAACCAATAGATAGAGTAGCAGGATTCCACCCATAAAACCGAATTGTCGGGGGGATGAGTCCTTTACTATGCCAGTCGAGCAATGCTTCATCCAAAGCCATATTATAAGCAGGAGAGCAATCCCCAGAATCAATATAATTCCATTTTTCTTGTTTCATATCCAACCCTCTTTTTCTCAATGTGCAGATACAAGTCTAACAAAAATAATAGGGAACTCCAATTAAAATGCAAAGAAAACTTTGAAACTTTTGTCACCGCCTACTATAATAGAGAAGTAAAAGAGAAAAAAGGGGTCGATTATCTTGTTAGAAGCATTATTAATACTACTTGGAGCCATTATTTCGTATTCAGTCATCACCTACTTATATCAAAGAAAGATATTAAAAACCCTCACCGAGGAACAATTTCGTGAAGGGTATAGAAAAGCACAACTAATAGACGTCCGAGAACCAAATGAGTTCGAAGGTGGACATATTCTTGGAGCTAGAAACATTCCCTTATCACAATTAAGAATGCGTCACCAAGAGATTCGTTCGGATAAGCCTGTTTATTTATATTGTCAAAACGGACTTCGTAGTGGACGAGCTGCAGCACAATTACGAAGAAAAGGCGTCAAGGATCTTTACCATCTAAAAGGCGGGTACAAGCTTTGGGGTGGAAAAATTAAAAAGGGTAAATAAAATAAACTCTGTTTTTCAGAGTTTATTTTTTTAAAAATAAAGGATTCCTGAGTATAAAGTCGTATAATACAATAATGTAGAATATTTCGTCATTTATAGGCGGTGAATAAATTGCTGACAGTCGAAGAAAAGCTTTGTCATTATTTAGAGAATAGTTACGGAGATTTTTTAGGTAAGTGGTCAAATAGTGTTCTTATTTCAAATGATGATCCTTATAAGGATGAAGTAATCAACAATGGAAAAAGGATGATTCAGCTAGTGATACACTTTTTACGCAATGATTCTGATATGTCTTTATTAAAAAACCTCGCCTATAAAGTGGCGGCGGAAAGAATTCAAGCAAATGTGAATATTGGCGACTTTATTTACAATGTCAATATTGGACGTAGTGAAATATTTAAACACTTGAATCATTCACAAGTTGCCATAGAAGAGCTTCAGCCTACAATCAATAAAATTAATCATAGTTTTGATCAGTTTATTTATTTTGCCGTTCAAAAATATACAGGAATTAAAGATCAAGATATTGAAGCTAAGAAATCCTTCATAGAGCATACCCATAAAGATCGTCTTACCTTGCTCGGACAAATGGCCTCAAGTTTTGTTCATGAATTTAGGAATCCTCTTACATCCATCACCGGCTTTATTAAACTTCTACAAAGAGAGAATCCTACCTTAAACTATTTAGATGTAATTTCACATGAATTAGAGCAATTGAATTATCAAATCTCCCAATTTCTTTTGGTCTCGAAAAAAGAAGTAATCGGAAAAAAAAGGGAGCTGTTTTCATTTGCAGAACTCGAAAAGGAAATAGAGATCTTTCTTTATCCCATCTTTGCTGATGCAAATGTACTTGTTGAAATAGATATAGATCCAACTATCCAACTATATGGATATCGCGATGAATTTAGGCAAGTAATGTTAAACATATTAATGAATTCAATCGATGCGCTAAAGGTGGTTTATCGTGATAGAAAGATTATCATTCATGCTCAAACTCATGATGACCAAGTGATTGTATCTATTCAAAATAATGGCCCAAGGATTCCAACTGATTTGCTTCAGACTATCTTTGAACCATTTGTAACAAATAAAAAACTAGGTACTGGAATTGGTTTATTTGTATGCCAGCAAATAATTGAGAAGCACGAAGGTACTATTCATTGTACTTCTTATGATGACTTTACGACTTTCTCCATATCTTTACCTACCATACATAGTCTCCAGCATGAAAAAGGAAAGACCACATCCAGTATTTAGGATATGGTCTTTTTTTGTATTATTGCTTCTCGAAGCGTAAAATTGGTTTTCTTGCTGCTGTTGTTTCATCAAGACGTCCGACTACTGTGTAATGAGGAGCTTCTTGGACAATCTCTGGGTTTTCTTCTGCTTCTTTTGCAATTTGAATCATTTTGTCAATAAATTCGTCTAACGTTTCTTTGGATTCCGTTTCAGTTGGCTCAATCATAATGGCTTCTTCCACATTTAGTGGGAAGTAAATGGTTGGCGGGTGATAACCAAAATCGAGTAGACGCTTGGCGATATCAAGTGTACGAACACCTAATTTTTTCTGTCTTTTACCTGATAACACAAACTCATGCTTACAATGCTGCTTGTAAGGTAGATCATAAAATGGCTCTAAGCGACGCATCATGTAATTTGCATTTAGAACGGCATACTCTGTAACCGCTTTTAGTCCATCTGGTCCCATAGAACGAATATACGTATACGCACGAACATTAATTCCAAAGTTTCCGTAATACGGCTTCACTCGGCCAATAGATTTCGGACGATTGTAATCAAAACGATAGCCTTCTTCTGTTTGAACAAGGACTGGCTTTGGTAGGTAAGGAATAAGATCCTTCTTTACACCAACTGGTCCAGAACCAGGTCCACCCCCACCATGTGGGCCAGTAAATGTTTTGTGAAGATTTAAATGAACCACATCAAAGCCCATATCTCCAGGTCTTGCTTTGCTTAAAACAGCATTTAGATTTGCGCCGTCATAGTAAAGCTTACCACCAGCTTCATGAATGATTTCAGCCATTTCTAAAATATGCTCTTCAAACAGTCCTAGCGTGTTTGGATTGGTAAGCATTAATGCTGCAACATCTGAAGTAACAACGCGTTTAAGATCTTCTAAATCGACAAGACCGTTATCGTCCGATTTTACAGTAATTGTCTCTAAACCTGCAACTGTTGCAGAAGCTGGATTGGTACCATGAGCACTGTCTGGAACGATAACCTTTGTACGGTTGAAGTCACCATTAGCTTCGTGGAATGCACGGATCATCATTAATCCTGTCCATTCACCATGGGCACCAGCAGCTGGCTGTAAAGTTACCTCATCCATACCTGTAATTTCTTTCAAGTGCTCTTGTAAATCAAACAATAGCTCCATAGCCCCTTGTGCTGTCTCTTCCTCTTGTAGCGGATGAACATGAGAAAAACCTGGGAATCTTGCTACGTTTTCATTAATCTTTGGATTGTATTTCATTGTACAAGATCCTAGTGGGTAAAACCCTGAATCCACACCATGATTTCTATTTGATAGTGCTGTATAATGACGCATAATATCTAGCTCTGAAACCTCTGGCAAGTCCGCTTCTTCTGTACGAAGGTAATCAGCAGGAATGACATCTTCAATATTAATTTCTTCTACATCTAGGGCTGGTAAACTGTAACCAACACGACCTGGCTTGGTTATTTCAAAAATAAGTGATTGGTTTTCGTTATGCATGACAATCCCCCACTTCCTTTACAAATCGGTCGATCTCGTCCTTCGTACGAAGCTCTGTAACCGCAACGAGCATATGGTTAGCTAACAATTCGTCGTCTCTACTTAAATCATAGCCGCCAATAAAACCTTTTTCAGCAAGCTGTAAATTCACGCTTTTTACTGCTTGTGGTAATTTTACGACAAATTCATTGAAAAACGGTCCGCTGTATACGATCTCATAGCCTGCTTGTTCAAAAGCTCTCTTGGCATATTGTGCTTTTTGAATGTTTTGAGTTGCAATTTCCTTTATACCCTTTTTCCCAAGAGCAGTCATAGCAACCGATGCTGCTAATGCATTAAGAGCTTGGTTTGAACAGATATTTGATGTCGCTTTATCACGTCTAATATGCTGTTCACGAGCTTGAAGGGTAAGAACAAAACCTCTTCTCCCTTGATCATCTTTTGTTTGGCCAACTAGACGTCCTGGTACTTTTCTCAGTAGTTTTGTTGTTACAGCAAAGTATCCACAATGAGGACCACCAAACTGAGTTGCGATACCAAATGGTTGAGCATCTCCTACAACAATATCCGCACCTAGTTTACCTGGAGGTGTTAACACACCTAAAGCTAACGGGTTACTCGAGACGATAAACATTCCCTTATGCTGATGGGCAATCGCTTCGATCTCCTTTAATGGTTCAATTTGCCCGAAGAAGTTTGGATATTGAACAACAACAGCCGCAACGTCTTCACCCATTTGTTCTTTTAACACATCAAGGTTTGTCACACCATTTACAGCTGGAATTTCAACTACCTCTAATCTCTGTCCAGTTGCATATGATTTTAGAACCTCGCGAGATTCAGGGTGTACTGCCCCCGAAACTAATATTTTTTTGTTTCTTGTTTGTCCCGCACTAAGAGTGGCTGCTTCAGCTAAGGCTGTTCCGCCATCATACATAGACGAGTTTGCAACGTCCATTCCCGTTATTTCACAAATCATGGTCTGGAATTCAAAGATAGCTTGAAGCTCCCCTTGTGAAATTTCAGGTTGATAAGGAGTATAGGCTGTATAAAATTCAGAACGTGAAATCACATGGTCCACGATGACTGGAATGTAATGATCATAAACTCCTGCACCAATGAATGATGCATTGTCTTTTAAGTTTTTACTTTTACTCGCTAATTCTGAAAGTTCCTTCATAAGGGCTGTTTCAGATTTTGCTTCCTTAATCTTATATTCACCTTGGAAACGTACACTTTCAGGAATGTCTTGGAATAACTCATCAATAGAGTCCACACCAATTACTTGTAGCATTTCTTGTTTATCTTGCTCTGTCATCGGTAAATAGCGATGCTTCATTTTGGCAACCCCTTTTCGTTTACTTTTTCGGACGCTTATAAAATGGTGTTGAAACTACTTTTGCCTTTAATCGTTTAGAACGAATTTGAACCTCAACCTCTTGATCTAGTTCAGTATAAGGAATTTCTAGTAAAGCCATCCCGATATTCTTTTTCAGTGTCGGTGATTGCGTACCCGTTGTCACAAATCCAATGGATTGATCTCCACTAAATACTTCGTATCCATGACGCGGAATTCCTTTATCAATCATTTCAAGTCCTACAAGCTTTCTAGGAAGGCCATTTTCTTTTTGCTGAACTAAAGCGTCTTTCCCGATAAAATCCGCTTCTTTTTGTAGCTTTACTGCAAAACCAATGCCCGCTTCAAGTGGCGAAATATCCTTTGAAAGCTCTTGCCCATAAAGTGCTAAATTTGCCTCAAATCGAAGAGTATCACGAGCCCCTAGACCACAAGGAAGAATTCCTTCTTCTTTACCATTCTCTAGTATCAGCTTCCAAAGTGACGCTGCATCTTCTTTTTTGCAATAGATTTCAAACCCATCTTCACCTGTGTAACCAGTTCGTGAAACGAGAGCTTCAATACCATTGATTTCAACGCCTTCTTTAAAGCTAAAGAAACCGATTTCATTTAATGGAGTAGCCGTTAGCTTTTGCAGAATTCGCTCCGCTAATGGACCTTGAATGGCAAGCTGCGCTGTATCATCCGAAACATTCGTAAGTTCAACTTCACCAAAAACATGAGAGTGCAGCCATTCATAATCCTTTTCAATATTGGATGCATTAACAACGAGTAGGTAATCATGATCCGATTTTTTATAGACAAGGAGATCATCTACTGTACCGCCGTTTTCATAACACATCGCCGTGTATTGTGCTTTACCATCGACAAGTTTTGAAACGTCATTTGTCATCATTTTCTGTAGGTAATCTAGACTTCCTGTGCCTTTAACTTCAATTTCTCCCATATGAGAGACATCGAATAGTCCTGCTAACGTTCGTACTGCCTCATGCTCTTCCTTAATACTGGAAAACTGGACGGGTAAGTCCCATCCACCAAAGTCAATGGTCTTAGCCCCATGTTCAAGGTAACTATCAAATAAAGGTGTTCGCTTTAGCTGAGTCATGATTTTCCTCCCTGCTCAATATGTAATAAAAGGTCTTGAAAGCCATCGTTCAAAATATCTGGGTAATCCAAGAGAAGCGCTAACATAAAGGAAACACATAAAAAAGGACAGAGATATCCAACGAATTTATGGATAATCTCTGTCCTTGGCACCTGAAAGTTTTGCAAATTTTGCATTTCCTCTTTGGTGGTTCACTAACAAGCTTATAGCTAGTATAAATGAACGCTCTCCAGAGTAGCGTCAAACAAGAGTCTTTTTGCCTGAGAGATTCACGGTAATCGCTTGCTCCTTCGGCGCTACTTTGAACGAATTCTAGTAGTCTCTCCTCTTGATCTCATTCGCTATATATAATTTTGTCAGTTTAAGGCTATACTACTCAAATAGTGAGAGTATCTTACTTTAAAAACTATCATTATCCTACCATTAAAGTGTGTTTTAGGGCAATACAATCTGAAGTTTTACCAACTATTTTCTTTTATATTAAGCAAATGAAAGGAATGTGTTTGATGCAGCAGGTCAACATCCAATTTGACGAGACATGGGAAAATGAATTTTACAAACGATTCGAAGACGATGGTCCTTGGGCTCATTGGGACCTTTATAAACTAGCATATGGAATTGAAAAGCATCTTGCCATTCCTGAATTTGCTGGTCTTCAAGCACCTAAGTATTTACCAAATCTAAAGCCTCTCCCCCATCAATTAGAAGTTGCTCGAAACGTGGTGGAAAAGATGAACGGTAAAGCGATTTTAGCTGATGAAGTTGGACTCGGGAAAACGATTGAGGCTGGACTAATCTTAAAAGAATACATGATTCGCGGTTTAGTTAAAAAGGTTTTGATTTTAGTCCCTGCTTCTCTTGTTTCACAATGGGTAAGTGAGCTCAACCAAAAATTTTTCATTCCAGCGATCGGCCAAAAAAAGAGCTATGTATGGGAGCAATGTGACGTGGTTGTTTCTTCGATGGATACAGCCAAACGTGCTCCACACCGAGAAATTATCTTTGAACAAAATTATGATCTTATTATCATTGACGAAGCCCATAAATTGAAAAACAGCAAAACAAAAAACTATGAATTTGTACAACTCTTAAAAAAGAAATTCTGCTTATTACTCACGGCCACACCCATTCAAAACCGCGTGGAAGAAATTTTCAATCTAGTCTCCTTGTTAAAACCAGGTCATTTAGGTAGCCTAACCAATTTTGAGGAATCCTTTAACACGAAGGAACGTTCTTTAAATAATGATGAACGATTAAAGGAATTAGTGAATAAGGTCATGATTCGCAACAGACGAGGTGATACTGGAATTGATTGGCCTAAGCGAATAGTTAAAGCTATACCAATTGAATTTTCAAAAGAAGAACGAGACCTATACGACTCGATACAGCAATACAAACAAACGAGTAACGGAAATATCGGTAGCCAGTTCTCCTTAATCACCCTTCAAAGAGAGGCATGCAGTAGTCGAGAGGCTGTCTACTATACGTTGCAGAATATGCTCAGTCGAAATGGAGAAAATCCGTATATACATACATTAGTGCAAGAGTTAGTGAAGAAAATTGAAGTCGTGAAATCAAATGCTAAGGCTGAAAAAGTGGTCGAGCTAGTAAAAGAAATCGATAGCAAAGTTATTGTATTTACGGAATATCGGGCTACACAATTATATTTACAATGGTTTCTTCAGCAAAACGGGATCACTTCCGTACCATTTAGAGGTGGTTTTAAACGTGGAAAAAAGGATTGGATGAAGGAGCTTTTCAAGAACAAGGCTCAAGTATTAATTGCAACAGAAGCAGGTGGAGAAGGGATAAATCTACAATTTTGTCAGCATATAATCAACTACGATTTACCCTGGAACCCGATGAGACTTGAACAACGAATAGGTCGTATTCATCGACTTGGTCAAGAGCATGATGTCCACATTTATAATTTTGCCATCAAAAACACGGTAGAAGAACATATACTCAAGCTTCTATATGAAAAAATTAATCTCTTTGAACGTGTAATTGGAGAGTTGGATGAAATTTTAACAAGAATAGATCTTCAAAATATTGAAGAACACATTTCTGATATATTGACTCATTCTAAGACAGACGGAGAGATTCGAGTGAAAATGGAAAATTTAGCTTCCTATATAGATTTTGCTGGGGAAGAACAAGTAGAGGAAGAAAATTATGCTGCAACATGAGATTCACACTTTTCTTACACGTTACTTTATCGCAAACGAATGTGAAATTCTTGAAAACGCAGCCGGCTATCTTGATGTTCAATTAACCACCCAGCTAGATAAGGAATTAATGAACCGTCCCTTTTATTGGCACTACTTAGAAAAGACAGGTGGCATTCCTAATCCTGCAAAATTAACACTAATCACAGATCAAACAAAGGTCTCAAGTGATTTAAAGGGAGAGTTAATTCATTTTGGATCTCCTCGGCTTCACCAGATTTTTCAAACCACGAACAAACTAGCTGGATTCATGAGACTTTATGAGAACGTTAAACAATCGTTCGGAGCGGGTAATGCACCACTTCATCCATGGTTAGGGATGAACCTTAAAATTTCCTATCAATGTGACCAAACTAGAGATGTCGTTTTGTCACTGGGATTAAGTTTGATTAACGGTATGATAATCGATCACTTTCAAGATAAGCTAGAAAGCTTACCCTTAACACCAAAGATTCCAGATTTTTGCTTCACGTTATCTCCTATTATTAAACCGAGAAGTGGAATAACACGGATCAAGCAAACGATTCAATCCGTCATCGATCATGATGACCATTCATGGGCTGAAGAAGCGATAAAACGTTGGAATGAGGATTTGTCCTTATTAGATCATTTTTATGAAGATATCGAAGAGAAACCAGAACCCTATGAAGTAGAAAAACAAGCATTGAAGGAACAATATGAACCACGAGTGAAGGTGTCTATTATTAACGGAGGACTGTTCTATCTTACACAGCAGTCAGTAGTAACAAATTAAAGGGAGACTCAGAGGATGAGCTCCCTACTTTTTTCTGTTTCTCATAAATAGCATAAATCCTAGAGGAATGATGCCAAACCATCTAGATAGAGCTGGCTGACTAGATCTGCGATCATTTTTTGTTTGTAGTCTTTGATCTTTAGACTTATCTAAATAAGAAACAAATTGTTGAGTGACATACTTCACTAAATCATTAAAGGACATACTAACCCACCTATTTTCTTGGCTTCCAATAGTATGGTCACTTCTCCTCTTTTTTAACCCAGTTTCCAATTTGTTCAACGATCTCAGATAAAGAATTTGATGTTGTATCTACTTTAACATGAAAATCTTCATAGGCCGATTGTCTTGATTTATAAATTGCATGAATTTGTTCCTTTTGCTGGTTTATCACAAGCGGGCGGTTATCGTCATGCTGCACCCTCTTCCAGATCTCTTCGAAATCGCAATGAAGATATACTAGTATACCGGAAGCTTTCATCCATTCTCTGTTCTCATGATCTATAATGATACCACCACCAGTTGTCACGATTAGATCTCTGGTAGGTAAAGTTTGAAGGATTTGTTTCTCAAGGTCTCTAAAGTAAGGTTCACCATGTGAGTTGAATATAGCTCGAATGGATAACCCTGTTTTATTAACAATTATCTTGTCTGTATCTTGAACTGGAATATGTAAGTAGGTCGAGAGTTCCTTTCCTATAGTCGTTTTGCCTGAGCCCATAAATCCAGTTAGATAAATAGTTTTCATTCAATCACCCACTGTTTTTTCTAATCGTATCAATAAGTAGAAGACTTGGCTAGACCAAGCCTTCTACATTTTTTTGTCTTAGGCTATTCTGGCATAATCCAAATAACTTCACAAAGACGAATAAAAAATGTTGAATCACCAGCTTGCAAGACAACATGGTCTGGTTTCACATCCATTACCACCCCACGAATGTTCCCACGGCTTGTTTCAAGTACGACTTCTTTCCCCATTAGCGTCATTAATGCTTGCAAGACATAGGGCTCAACAACCATCCATTGCATTGGCATACCCTTTGTCATTGATGTTGCTGTCATGTTCATTGGCATTTGGTTCATTGGCATTTGACCCATCGGCATTTGGCTCATTGTCATATCACGTTGATAATTTGGATTCATCATGATAATCGCCTCCTTTTCGTTTCTAACATATGACATTCTTGCAAAAAGGTGTGGGCACTTCTTTCAACTATCTTCCTTCAGTCCAACGCGTAATTCTTTGATTGACTGTGTCGTAGTAAAGGATAACAGATGATTTTCTTTTATTAATAGTCTGAACACGGATCGTAATTATTTTTTGAGTAGAAGATTCTGAAATTAATTGAATTGTTACCTTTCCTTCTTCATAAAGTATTTCCTTGTTTTGGAATGCCTCGTCTTGAACAAGTACGATCATATCCTTAACTGATTTTTGAATCATCCTCTCAATCTCCTGAAGCTCTTTACTTTCCTGATAAAACTTCATTTCTGTCACATACATAGTAACTTGATGGGAAAGGATGAAAAATAAAAGGGTACTCAACATCAATACAAAAGGAAGAATATAACCTTTTTGATTATTCATTTTGCATCACATCGTTCCATCTATAGAAAAACTTTTTATATTCGGTTCCATCCTCATCAGTTACAAGTAGATAAACGCCTCCCTTTATTAAACTGAAATGTACAGTTCTAATCTGCTGTATAATAACTTCATGACCTGTGCTATTAATCCTTCTGCGAAGCATGTTGCCATAAAGCTCGTATGAAATCATTTGGTTCGTGTCAGCTATTAATTGTAAATTACCGTTTTGGATTCGTACCTCGCTCGCTTCTCTTATCTCCATTAATAGTTGACTAGTCGCTACTTCCCACTCAAAGGGATGTAGACTGCTAGGCTTCTCTATCCAGTTTGATAAAACAGAAAAAATCATGGGGAACAAAGAGGTGATGGTCATCACGATTAACAAAACGACTAACATTTCTACTAAAGTAAAGCCTTTATTTTTAAACCTCTTTACTTTACACTTCCGCATTTTATCTGTTCTTTCTCTATTAGATTTTTCCATCTTATACATCCTTCATAGATTGGTTGGTCAAATGTAGCTTCATTTAGCTTAATTTCGATATAGTAGGCTTCCCCAGAAAACAACGTCACCTCAATTGAATCAGCTTCTTTATTGGTAGAGTGTTCAAATAGTTTTTCATTTAATGTTTTCATTGCGAAGTTTTCTAGCTTTAAATTCTTTCTTTCAATCGAAATAAAATAAAGCTGTGGCAGAACAAGTGTAATGATAAAGAATAAAAGGAGGATGGACACCAGTGTTTCAAGTAGACTGATTCCCTTAGAGCTTTTCAATACGGAAACGTCCCCTCCCTAATTGGAACACAATTTTATACTTTTGAAGATTGTACTCAACATACATGGTTCCTGGACGATTTATATTGCCATTGGCGAGAAACTTAATGGGATTTGTGACGGTTAGAAGGCGGATTTTAAGCTGTGGATGAATAGGTCGCTTCAATATTAGCTTGCGAAGACCACTTTCTCTTATGTCGTAATACTTTTCTTGGTCATGAAATGACAGCTCTACTGTTTGAGAATGACTAATTGCATACTCTTGTACTAACCAGATATCTTCTTGAAGCTCTTCTAAAAAGTTCTTGATAATCTGTTCTTCATATACGGTACGAAGCTGGAAATACGATAGGGTAACAATTGTCATGACAATAAGGAGAACAATTAGCATTTCAATCATCGTAAATCCATTTTCTTTTTTATGGGGTTGGCACAATTGAAACCTCTCCACTACTACTTATGATTAGTTCTTCTCCAGTTGGACATTCCTGATTTGGAATGTAGCCTCCTGTCTCAAGCTCCTCTATAGTAGGATTCACACTCGTTTCAGTTTCCATTTTATAGGCTTCCATTTGTGCTTGTACCATATTGATATAAGCATCACATCCTTTTCCTCGAATCACCCCTTGGTGTTTTGTCACGTTAGGTGTACCCGTAAAATAATCTTGGAAACTGGAATACCTTGATATACAAGCATTTTTTTATACCATCTAAATAAATAGTAAAATAAAGTTAGGAACTGTCTTTTATGCATAATATACATAAGGTTTTAACACGTAAAATAAAGATGGAAACTCTCTTACTTCCCTTTTTTATACAACACTAAAAGTATCCTCAATAAAAAAACAAAACGCCTCTCACACTGTAATTATGTAAGAAGGCGTTTTCGTGTTATTAAGTTTGTACATAGCTTTCCTTTATAAGTTTTCCAAATGTAGTTCGTCTACTACTTCACGTTTAACTACTAAATTCTTTATCATATCAAAATGTCTTTTTTGAGTCTTTGAAGGTAAATTAATTATCGTTTCGGTCTCTTCATGCTCAAACAGGAAAGAATCATTATTAAGTGCATAGACATTAAAATCCATTTTTCTAAGCAACTGTTCAAGAAATTCAAAACTAACTTCTTCAATCAACATTATTTATCCCCCTCTCGATATTTTTTAAGCATATCTTGCATTTGTAGATGCAATTGATTTTTTTCTTTTTGAAATTTCACTATTGCTTCAACATCTATTTTTTTTTTGCTAAGTGTACGTTTAATGCACCTTGAATTTTGAATATTTCTTTAACATTAATACTGTGTTCTTCGATATACTTTGGATTATCACACCAATATGCAATTTCCCCTTTTGCTTTAGCATCATAAAGGATGACATAAACTGGGTAATTTTCACTATACCAATGCAACAAGTCTGGAGTACCTCTTCAATAGCCTTCAGAAGGGAATCTTAAAATAAAGTGGTATCCTAGTAGAATAAAGATAGAAACTAGAAAAATAAAATTGGAAACTCTATTGCTATAATTCAAACCATGGGTCTAATAATAATTGCCAACTTATAAAAGGAAAATCAAAAAATGGTTATGAACCAAAATTAAGATTTCATAAGCTCTATTAAGTAAATATAAGAAAAATCAACTTACTTCAGTAGAAATTTTAATAACTTCTAATAAAACGTTTTGTTGAATTTTACTTGGTGCAAGACTTGCTTTCTTCATTATTTTAGATGCAGTAATGTTATCACCATTTCTTTGCAGTTCTTCTGTTGCCCATTTAACCCTTCTTATTTGAAACTCTTCAACTGATTCCGCAAACTTTTCGATTAATCTTTTTGTATTTTGCAGTTTATCTAGACCATATTGAAGAATAGGGTAAATTCTTAGTTCCTTTCCAATTGAACAACAGGTTATTCTTACAGGTCGCCCTTTTTTGTTTTTTATTCTTGAAACAGTAGATGGAATCTTTTTGGAAAATTCATTATCTCTCTTTTTCCAATCAATTTGATTCTTAACATTTGATTTTCGACTGTATTCTGGAGAGTTAGATTCTAACCAACTCTTATTATTTCTATAAAGCCATATATAAGATGCTTTCGCACTGTTTCTTAACTCAGTAATACTTTTTTCTGGGTATTTTTTAATCAGGTCAGTCCAAACGTTTTGGTGCTTCTTCTTTAATTCTTGATTAACACCGTTATGTAACTTCTCTTCTTCAACATTTTCATCTAATTTTCGTAACTTCCGAATAACTGTTAAAGGTGTTACATGAAGCTCATTAGCAACTTCACGAATAGTCTTTTTCTCAACCTTCCTTAAATGTACTAACTTCTTGTTCCAAATAGAGCCATATGATTTTACCATGCCCATCTTTTGCATATCCGCAGTTGATTTTGAATACGTTTTTGCATAAACAAATCCACATGAACATTTGAATGTTCCAACTGGTAATTTTGTATGAGTGCCCCTTTTTATTTCAACCTCTTTTATAACAGGTTTTAAATAATGATCTGATGCAGCATTAAAACAAACCCAGGGACCTTTTCCAAAAGGTGCCTCATCTTCAACAGCAATTGAGAAGAATTCTTCCAAAGACAGACCTAAAAAATTTATTAGAAGAAGATGTCTAAGTGGGTGAACTTTTGATTTAGGTCTTGTTATTGTATTAACCCAATTATTTCTGGTATTAACATTCACCTCACTATGAACCTCTTTTAAATAATCTCCTCCATAAAATTCTACAAATTGCTCGATAAGACTTTGCTCTTTAATAACTCCTGTAAAGGTTGCCAAATCTTTTTGTTTAAGAAGGTATAAGTACTTATCTTTTAATTCCTCATTTCCAAGAATACTTAAATCATTGTTTAATAGCTCATATACCATCTTTGAAAAGTTTAGATGTTTTTCATAGTCACCTTTGTCTAACAACTTCAAACTCTCTACATTTTTATCTAGTGCAGTATACACATTACTTTTTTTAAGGTCAGATGCCTCAACATTACTTTCAATCAACCATTCATTATGTAAAGGACAAATATTCACACCAAAAATCTGATGAGTACGGAGCCAATATGGTTCTCCGTACTTATGCTCATCTTCTCTTAAACAACTTACACAATATCTTAGGTATCTTGGTATTGGTATATTACTTTGAATGACACCCGCTAATGAAATAGCTTTCCCTTCTGTTTTCTTCATTTCAGCAATAATTTTTTCCCTTTGTTTTTGCTCTAAAAATGGATGATATAAAGGATACATTGAATTGTTTCTAATAAGTCGATCAATTAAATCATCAGAATTAGAAGGTATTTTTTCTACTAGTACTCCCAAACCGTTAGGAAAACCAATTTTTGCTTTGATAGTATTAGAATCAAATAGATCCATATTTGTATTTGTAGGAAAAGGGTTTCTACTCCATAAATGATACCTAGAAATAACACTGTATAGTAATTCATCTTTATATGGTGTGGGGAAGAAAGGTAGTTTTAAAGTCATCTTGTCCCTCCTTGCTAAGACACATTCTACTATTATTATTGCCGCAAGGAAGAGAACTTAGACGCAAAAAAAAGAAGCAAGCCAAATAAGACTTGCTTAAACATAATAGATTTATTGGTTAATAGAATTTTTTTGAACTTCTTCTTTCAAAATTTTAGAAACCCTTGTGGATATTCTTGCATCATGAGATAAAGATGAAATTTTACTAAGATTGGACATTGTGATGTTTTTATTATTTCTTTTTAGTTCAAAAACCCCCCAATAAATACGACGAATTTGATAATCCTCGATTGATTCAATTAATGAGTTTAAAAGTTCTCTAGTTTCAGGTAATTTATCTAGTTGTCCGTTAAAGTGGCTTTCATGACCTATTTTTCTAGCAATCGCATTCTTTGTTATCCATACAGGTTTACCTGGTAGATTTAATAGATCATTTGATGCCTCTACTACTTTTTCAGATAAAGCCGAATCCAATTTTCCCCACTCTACCTCATTCCAGTATATTTTATTTGAAGGTGTATTTTCTTCGTACCATTCTCGGTCATTGATCATTAACCATGTGTAGACAGCTTTATTTATATTTTTTAATTGACTTCTTGTAAAATCATTATGCTGTCTAACTATTTCTAACCACTTTGCTTGATAAGTGATTTTTCTATCCAAAATTTTATTAGATAAATTTCCATCTCCCGTAAGTTTATTAAAATATTTATTCACTGTTGTATAGGCTACCCCAAGTATACTACCTATTTCTTTTGAGGAAATTCCTTCTTCTTTCAATTTTAATAGTTTTTCTTCCCAAACATGTCCATATGAAAGAATCTTATTTACTTTAATATCATCAAATTTAACTCCCTCTAAATAAGTTTTTGAGTATGAGAACCCACAAGAACACGAAAAAATACCCACTGGACTTTTTGCTGTACTACTATGGATTACTTTTACATTATCAACCACTCGTTTCAAGTAATGGTCAGAAGCTGGATTATAACAAACCCATGGACCTTTTCCAAATAGAGTAATAGATTCTACCTCTTTTTTGAAAAATTCACCTGGTGTTAAATCTAAAAACTTTAACAAAAGAAGATGAAAAAACGGATGTTTCGGAGTAGTAACATTTGCAAAAAGTTTTCTCACCCATGGAAGATCATGATTCTTACCAAAACAAAGTTGGATAAACTCATCGGAATAATAGTCTGTTAATTTCTCAACCAATTTAATTACCCTAACTTTTTCATTTAGTGTAATTAAACCCAATCTGTTTAAATAAAATATATACCTTTTTCTAATTTCTTCTAGTCCAATTTGAGGGAGATTTTGCTCAAATAATTCTCTAGTTGCTTTAGCTAAATACAAAAATACGTCAAAAAACTTTTCGTTCTCATCATTTTTGAGGGTTACCCCAGACATGTTTTCCTCAATTAAATCATATCTGACCGTGTTTCTAGATTGTCTAAGAGATACTTCACTTTCATACAACCAAGAATGATGGATATCACATACATGAATAAAACTAACTTGATGAATTCTATGCCAGTAGGGCTCACCATACTTCCTTACGTCTTCTTTCAAACAATCAACACAAAAACGGAAACTGTTAGGAGGTTTTAGATATGAGATATCAATACCGCCTTTTACAGTTCCTGTTATTCCATTTATACCTTCTGGATTTTTCATTTCGTTCAAAATAGAATTAGAAAGCTCTTTTGATAAAAAGGGAAAATATAAACGAAAAAATGTATTTTCGAGAATAAATTTCTCGGAATTCACATTTGAAACAGGCAAACGTTCTACAAGCCTATCTAAATAGGTTGGAAAGTCAACCCTCGACTTTATATTTCTTTTTCCAAATAAGTCCATTGAAGTGTGAACGTACCTTGGATTTCTACTATACCTATGATACCTTGCAAAGGTACTATAAAGTATTTCATCGGGATACGGTGTTAAAAAAAATGGAAGCATGTTTCTTACCCCTTTTTAAATCATTTGATTATAAACCTAATAGATCCTTAGTTGCTTGCTTATCCTGATCAAATATTTCCCTAATCTCATCAAGCTCAATTAACGATTTTTTCCCCTTGATAGCCTTTTCTTTATTTTCCTCTAATGGTTGCATATTCCCCTGGTTAATGGAGCTATAATCCATTGCGTATTGGTATGCATGATGCATAGCAGCAGATATTTCAAACTCATCTCCATGTAAAGCAAGTGCTTTTTCTGATGCGAGTTTAGCAATTTTAGGATCAACACCTGCATCCACCAACCATTGTGCAATTCTCACTAACGGTGAATGGACCTCATCATTTGTGCCACCTTTTGAAACGCTCTGTTGATTTTTAAGATCATTACCAACTCCGAATATTGCTACACGTTCTGTTGCCTTCTTATAATACTCATCCATCTCATTGAACATAGGTTGTACATCTGGTATGAGTTTT
The DNA here is from genome assembly GCF_049310945.1 of Bacillus sp. DJP31. Taxonomy (NCBI): domain Bacteria; kingdom Bacillati; phylum Bacillota; class Bacilli; order Caryophanales; family Bacillaceae; genus Bacillus; species Bacillus sp. DJP31. The sequence goes on from NZ_JBMERO010000014.1 coordinate 33,530, forward strand.
AAATCCTCTGTTCTACCATTACGAAGAGCCTCTAACATAGGTCTAACAAGTCTCAAACTGTCTTTTGCAACCTGTTTGATAATGCTTACTGTGATTCTTTCATAATCTTCCCCAATCACCCTCCATTGGGCAAGCTTGTACAATTTTACTGCAATATCTATTATTCCTTGGGATTCATCATATATCGCATCATTCAATGCCTTTGTTAAAGGTGTTTTTACATTCGTCCATTGATACTCCCATAAACTCTCAATAAACTCATCCCAAATTTCATCTTTTATTGCGTTAAACCAAATCATATCTCCTTGACCAGAAGCTCTTCTTGCAGTTGCAAATTCCTTTTGTAACAACTGAAATGCTTTAAAAGTTCCAATTGTTACAACTGGTACCCCAATTGTATTGATCAACTGGACAAACGCGTTAATCATCTGTTGTTGTCCCCCACTTTTTCCATCACTTAACCTTTGAATCTCATCTATGACAAGTACACCAAGACCAAGATTAAATGCTAGGTTACCCATTTCAGGTAAAAGTGTATCTACTGTAAAGGTTCTACTAGAGAATTTTTTATAATAATTAGTTTTAAGAACTTTATCTACCGATTGAAAAAAGTTTAAACACATGCCTTTAATTGAACCATCTCTTGGACAATCAAGCTTAAGCCATACTAATTGTTGTCTCATAAAATCAGTTTCACCATATTTACTATGAGTGATTACTTGGGGATAGAGACCCAAAACACTCTCAATTGATGTAGTCTTTCCAATACCGCTCGGACCAATAATTGCAAATCCTGATGCAGTAGACCGAATAAGAGGTTTGTATCCATCATCAGTTCCCCAAATAAGATCTCGGAAACCTTCTCTCATTTGTTTAACAAACTCTTTTTCCATTGGATTTCTTGCCACATATCCACTTCGAATCATTCTAGAGAATCTAGCCTCTAGATCAATGTGTATCGGCAATGGTTCGATAAAATGATCAATTGTTTGTACCATGTGAATTCTTTGTAGGGGAGGAAGAAGTCTTTCTTCCTCGTTGTAATAAGGTCTACGACTGATTCTTTTTGCGACATCCACAATTTCAAGGAGTGGTGGCAATGCTTCAATGAAAGGGTTATGCTTGTACAACTTAATCTGCTGTTCACTGTATTTAGCATCTAATTGGTTTCCCGTTAACACAATTTGTCCTGCCATATAAATCACTTCACTTTCCATGATTTCATTTTATTATGAATAGATTTTTGAGGTGAGAGATTCGGTTTTAATTCAATGTTATCTTCCATCTCCAACTCGTCTTTTAAATCATAATCAAATGACTTTTTATTTGGGTTTAGTTGTTCGAACAGCTTATCGCTAACTTCTTGACGAATACCCTCTCTTGCCTCATGTTTGTTTTCAGTAATATCCTTGACACGTTTCCTCGGTGAAACGTTACTTGTCTTTAGATATTCTTGTGTTTTCTGGTTAGCTTTTTCTGCAATTTCTAGAAGCTTATTGTCTAAATTGATTTTAGATTCTGTATAAGAATGTTCTTTTACATTCTCCTTAATCTTTTCATCATGAATTAGGTGCACAGCTTCTTCATACCTACGATTTACATACCTTTTAGACCGTTCCATCAAATTACAACGCTCAATTTGATTTCCACCATCTAATAAAAGGTATACAACATCGTTATTCCGAGTATCAAAAGCTAAACCTACCTTTTTACCGTTATGTGGACCATTTCTTAAAAACCATTGTTCCTTTATTGCTAATTCACAGGTGTAATACTTCTTTTCACCAAACCTAATACCGAATTCTGAAATAACACCTTGAGTTTTTGATAACAGATTAACAATTGCTAATTCTGGAGTAGTTTGATTTAAAGCACCGTTTCTGTTTTTTAATCCCCAGTTCCAAAGTTGTTCAGGGTATGGTTCAACAGAGTCACTAATCATATCACTTTCCAACACATAGCTACTCATATAGTTTTGATAATTATGCCACTCAACGATTGCTTTAATTGCATCTGTTAAATCATCTAGATTTAAAGCAGCCTCTTGTCTATAATCTTTTTCTCCTCTTTCTCTAAAGCCTTTCTTGACAACACCAGGTAAATCCAGAATCTTCTGTCTTATTTGGTTGAACTGCTGCTCAACAATACCTTTCCAATCAGCACGGTATGAAGCTGCATTTGTAACACGAATTCCAAAGAAATTCGTTAAATTATCTGAATCCTTTCCAATTAATTCAGATCCTTTATCAGTTAAAATAACTTGAGGGATATAACATTCCTTTAAAAGGTCATCTTCATTTTTGTTAAAAATGAGACCTCTATTTAAAAATGAATCCAACACAGCCATTTTAGCATCATCCCAGGAGTGCCCAAGACCAATATAACAACCAGTAATAAATCGAGAGAAAACATCCATAAGAAGGTAAATCGTAGCTTTTCCGATTATCTTTTCAGGATTGTATCTGCTAACTACATACAAGCTTAGTGGTGTAGCATCCATCTGATACACTGACCCAGGTCCCATTTTTATATGGGTAGAGCTCCCTAGAACAGCTCGTTCTCGTAAATTAAACCCTTTCTCTCCTTCTCTTTTGATAAGAGTTCTTTTCAAGTCTCTGTTTTCATATATCACAGTTTTATACTGATGTAATGAAATATACTTTTTGGTGGGATCAAGGAGTTCTTTTTCTTCACCATTAACTTGTTCTTTTACAGTACAATATTCGTTTAAATAATCTCGGTAAGCTTTGGTTAATTGAGGTTTTGAAGTCTTTTCATAGTTCTTTTTATAAGACTTTAGTATATTTTCTTTGTCAGTTTTCGTTACATTTACACCTTCTAATTCAGGGTGATATTCAACCCCAATAGGTGGTCTTCCCCTCTTTTTGATCGTTTTACCTTCTTTTAATGCCTCTTCAATCATTTCGTCAGTTATTTCTCTTGTTTTACCTGGTCCCCCAGAACTATCATAAGAAGGTAAGAGAGCAATAGGTACTTTTCCATACTTCCAATACTTTCTCATACTTTTATAGAGTGTCTTTTTGGTTGTCTTATGCCTTTTTATTGCTTCCTCAATCATTGGTCCTCTTAAACTTGGATCATAAATATCTGGTTCATCTAAGACTAAATCCTTTATACGATTCCAAGATGTATCCATCTTTTTTTTATGATTGTTAATGAACTCCTCATCAACTGTTCTGGTATAAGGATCTGTGGTTCTCTTTATTAATAATTCTTGTTCCAACGCACTCTCTAGTTCTGATAATGAACAATACTGTGGCAAACCGCCTTTTTCATATAGAGGAAAAACAATCGCTATATCAATGGTTCGATCTATCCAAAGAATTCTTTCATAGAGATTTTCTTTAGTACCTACTTTCCATTGAATAACTGTATTTGGAATAAACATTGTCTACCCAACACCTCTTTTATAGTAAGAGAAGTACGGTTCTTTCCTTTTAACTAACAACGGTTTATTTGCCAATATCTTTGAATAAATATCAACATCCCAAACATGATTTGCAATTAAATGTTTAATTACCCAAAAGCTTGTACCAGTAGATAATTGAAAATATACATCAGAATCAGTACATCCTTTTGATATTGTTTGTCCAGAGTTAAGCAACGAGTATAGCTTATTCTCTATTTCAAGGACCTGTGAAAGAGATAGTCCAGGAGAAAAAGTAAGATCCTTTGCATGATGTAACCATTCTACATTCCGTATCAGGTTCATTGGGATATCGACTTCAGTTATTATTTGAAAGCCAACATTTTGTTTTTCCCAATAAGTTTTCTCTATTAAAGTTCTTTCTAAAAACCACTTGGAATTTTGTTGACTAGATGAGATAACTGAATAAGCACACTTTTTTTCCTTACCATGTATTTTTAGGTCGACTAAAAAATCAGAAGTCATTACAATAAACTCATTTTTTGCTCTGTCAAAAGGGTGATTTAATCGATAATCATTTGAAATACCCTTTGTTGATTCAATTGGCAATAATGGATATTTCTCACGTATATCAGTGACATTAATTGACCATTCAAGCATAAAGAAAAAATAAAGCTCTAAATTGGAAAGTAAATGTTGAACCCTCCCTGTTTTCCATCCTTTTATACGGTGTGAAAAGCCTTTTGAAGGTACATCACGAACTGTTAACCAAGGTTTATATTGATTCCCTTTCCCTTGTCCTTTCCCTTTTTTCGAAAGGCGGCAAATGTCTGATTCTGTAATTTTTTTATATTTTACCATTTTTAATCTACCTTTCTTTTCTGATTAGAATGAGACAAGTGCCTCCCTTTAATTTTGAATCAATATCTTTTTAACAATGTGATTCTTTTCCTGCTCCTAAATGATTAAGTTCCATTTGAAGAGGAACTCTTTTTGAAAACCGTTCATTCAACTCAAGAGTACGCTTGGATTCATTTGACCCCAGGAAGACAAACGGAACATTCGTTTTTTCATAAGATGAACAAGAAACTCAAGTACTTCAATTGTGTCTTGTCGACTACCACTCCATACACCTTGGAAGTCATCCACCATTATCAATTCAATATCTAAAGTCTTAATACGCTCGATAAGTCTCCTTGTTTTCACCACCAAAGTTCCCCTATTAGGAAACGGATCAAAGAGTTTCCCTAAAAGTTCTTCATTAAATGCTCTTACAGTTGATTGAATCGGTGTAGTTGCAACTAATATCTTCTCTTTACTCTCTTGTGTTTCAAGGTACTGCTGCATAAGAAATATCTTTCCAGTACCTGTTTCTCCTGTAATTAACAAACCACCTGCACATTTTGATTGCTGATACTTTTCAATAAGATTTAAAGCTTTGTCAATATTTTTATTGTTAATGCTCCTTTTTTTACGGAATATTTCGTCTTTTCAGTATGCAATTTTATCTAGAATTTCTTTTTATTCAATTCGTATTTCTTGCCAGGTAGACGAAAGCTCAGTTTTTCATTTGCATCCTTAAAGACCTTTTCGATCTTTTTCTTATTCAAATCCTTTAAAAAAGCTGTATGCGATTTTAGAGTAAGGGTTTTTGTATACTCAAGATCAGTACATGGTATTGTTAAAAACCTTTTTTCATATTCATCATATACATGAATTTTAGATAAGTCGGTTGGATCAAATTTAAACAATACCATACTGCCATGTCCCCACTTTTCTAATTTTAATGAAAGTTTTAAAAGGTCTACTGAAAGATAGGTAAGCCCAAGATTGTGAATTCCATTTTTGGTAATGGTAGTTGAACGATTTTCCATAAACAACAACTCAATATTACCCACACAAGATAAAGCCCTATGTTCATTGTTTAATAAAGACACGTGCTGACCCCTCCTTTTTGTTAGATCACTAGATGCAGTAACCTCATTTCTTTTCACCCAAGCCTCCTCTCCTAAATTGTTCTTGCTTACAGTTTTTCATTATGGAGCGAGTGTTCCATTTTCTCAAGATGTAATGATTACCATTTATTGATTACCTCTTGAATAAAGTATAAAAAAAGTTTAAAATATATATTTTACTTTTTTTATATTTTCTGAGGTTTTTATATTTTTTGCTTGTAAACTCAAACATTACTTTTTTAATATTCTGGTACATTTTATACACCACTTACATAATCAAACTTTTCTTTAAGAAAAGGATTAAAATTCATACCCCTTAAAATGGGATCATTGTTATAAATCTTTGACGCATTTCTAACTGCGATATATTTTTCAACGAAATTATCAATTTCCTCATTACTAAAGAAGTAAATAATTCTTCCATTCATACTCTTCGTTACCTTCATTGGTGATAATAATTGATGTTTAACTAATTTATGTATGGTGATTTCTTACATACATACGCTAACTTAATACCGACCTTCCTCCGTTTATTTTCCCAAAAGACTTCTAAAAACATCACAATTTCTTCATTTAAGAAATAATAATCAGCAAACTTTAATTCCTTTATTTGAACAAATGCAGTCATTCTTTTATCCCTTAAAGATTGGATAACATGAAGAATCGAAACACCACTTGTGGATTATTTTTCGATTAGCCGTGTAAATGAGATATAACTTTCAGTCACATTTTTTAGCAACTTAACCTCAAAACTTGCTGTAAGGATTTCTAGTGATTCTTTACAAATAAAACTTAGATTTTGACTTTTTATTTACTTTAATAACTGACCCTTAGACAATTGTGTAATACTATTCACATTTACTCCTAAGACATTTGCTACATCCTTTTTAGATATTAGATTGTTTTTGTTTTTATTAAAAGTCTTAATCTTTTTCTCAATTTCTTTTCTCCTAAATCGATAGACTGTATTACTACCTCTTCTGAATACACTCGGTTTGACAATTGAACAAATTTCATCCACCTCACCTCTTGTGAGGTTATACTCATTTCTTAGTTGCCTTTTTGATAAAAAGTTTTTTTTACCCTTTCAAATATTTTTTTATTAAAACTACCAATGTTAGTAGGAAACATTCCCTATATTAATAAGTTGGTCTTGATAACAGAAATAGTGATGTTTAATACATTCAAATCGTTCTCCATAAACAGCAAGGATTTTTTCAAACTCCCTTTTTCTTCTTCTTCTGACACCATACGGAAGATTAAAGAACTCATCTAAGACAATGTAAAAGTTCTGAGGGTAATTTGAATGTATGCAATAAATATTTGCTAAAGCATCCCCTAATTTCACGTTATCAAAATATTAATATTGATTTGTAATTACCTCAACGATTACTTTTTCTTTACTGTTTTTACTGACTAGTCCCTCAAGGAGATATAAATGTGCTTTTATAAAGTATAAGAATTCATTCAAAGGTAACCCTTTAAATATTTCACCTTGTTTACCTTCAAAAATTCCTTGAATTTCTTTTTGAGATTTATACAATAATCCTTTCCTATCAACTGATTCCATTTCTGCCTTTTTATAATCAAATTTACAATTTGGACACTCGCCTTCCATAAAACTCTTTATCTTTATGGGTTGATAACACCCCTGACATTTCTCAATAAGTAACGCACTGTGCTTTAGGCATGCACTTACTGGATTAAGTCCCCATAACTTTTGGTGATGTATCTCCCTTTCAATGCATTGAGGACAATACTTAATACGTGTTTGAAGTAAAACCATTTTAATCAGAGCTTCTTCATCCAACAATCCAAGACTATTTATAGAAGAACCCAAAAATTCATGACACGTGTGATCGCATAACTCCGATAATATTTTACAACTATCTAAGGTGAACCTATTTGCATAACAATCAAACCAACTAATTCCGATTCTATTAGCCACTGTATCTGGAGAGGAATAATAATTAGCCTTACTTAACCGAAAAATGTAACTTGATAAACTTTCACCTCTTAACATCTCTGGGCGATTCCTAAATTTCATGGTATATGCACCTCTAATGCCTTTTATTTCATTGTTTATAATCATGGATAAAGAAAGTTTGAGTTGAATGTGTTTGCGGAAAATACAAGCACTCTAAAGATGTTTTTCCGTTTACTGGTTTAAACTGACCTCCTTTGAAGAATAACAATGCTTCTTTATTACCAACCCTGAACTTCACATGTTGGTTATTAGCACCAAAATGTTCCATCCTATCAACTATCATCTTATTACTGTGAAATACAGGTGCTCGATTCCCTTCACCAAATGGTTCAAGGTATTTGAGATCATTGTGAAAATGACTTGGAAAATCCATCAATGAGAACTCTGTTTCGTACATATGTTTAAGTGACACCCTTGGTTCTTTTTTGGCGGATTCTTGGATTTTTTTTCGAAAATGCTGGAATCGGTCTAAATAGACAGTCAATCCCGCTGCTGCTTGATGTCCACCATAACTCTTTAAAAATTCTGAGCACCTTTCTATGGTATTTACCATGGAAAAGGTAGAACCACTTACACTTCTTGCAGACCCTTTCCCACTTGAATTAAATACAATACTTGGCTTTTTATACTTGTCAGTAATCCTTGATGCAATTAACCCAATCAACCCCTCATGGAAATCACCTGCCACCACAATCACATCTTGTTTTGCTAACTCATTCATTTGAATTAACAATTCGGCTTGCATCACTTGTTCTTGAAGCAAATCCTTCCGTATGTTGTTTAAGCGAATGAGTTTACTCCAGCAATGTTCAAATTGTTCATCGCTCCCTTCACTTGTAAGAATTCTTACCATAAAGTTCGGATCACTTAATCTCCCGACCGCATTCATAATGGGGACGACAGAGAATGCAATGTTTGTGGATGTTATTTCATTAAGCTTAAGCAGTTTAAACAAAACCCTTAATGCTTGAGATGGGTGTTTATTCATCTTTTCTAAGCCCAGCTGAACAATTCTTCGATTCTCGTCCTGAAGTGGCATAACATCTCCAATTGTTCCGATTGCTGCAAGTTCAACGAAATCCCAACACTTCTTTTCCCACATGCCTCTTTCTAAAAGAAGTGCATTAACCAATTTAAATGCAACACCCGCTCCTGCTAGGTATGGAAAAGGGAAGCGTTCGTCACTTCTTTTTGGATTTACAAAGGCTGTGCAAACTGGATTTCCATTTAAAATCTCATGATGATCAGTAACAATCACATCCATTCCTAAATTTCTAGCCCTTTGGATAGCCTCATGGGTCGATGATCCATTATCAACTGTTAAGATTAAGGAAATATCCTTCTCAGAAAATTTCTCCACTGCTTCAATAGATAAACCATATCCTTCTACTCTTTTCGGAATATAGTAATCAACTTCACCTTTAAGTAGTTTCAGAGCTTTATATAAAAGTGAAGTTGATGTCACCCCGTCAGTATCATAGTCGCCGAAAATCATCATCCTCTCTTCCTTTTGAAGCGCGATATTAATTCTCTCCACTGCTTTTTTCATATCATTTAAATAGAACGGACCATGTAAATCAAAGGGTTCTGTATATAAAAATTTATTGATTCCATACCAATCTTTATGTCCTCTATCAAAGATCATTTTCATCATAAGAGGGTCCATATCAAATTGTTTCGCATAATAGAGAATCATATTTTTTTCCTTCATATCGTTTAAACATGAATTTTTCAACCACGTTGAGACCAATTGAGAAACAACTCCTTATATAATTTATCAAAATTTCCCACCATATCTCTCTACCTCTTGTTATAATGAGAACAGAATAACAACACTAGATTGACATCTTACTAACTAGACAAGAGGTGACCGACATGATAACTGATATCGGGCAAAGAATTAGAACCTTACGAAAAAAATGTGGTTACAGTTTACATGATCTAGCACAAAATTTGGGAGTCTCAGTTGGTTATCTAAGCAATCTCGAAACTGGGAAGAGTGAAACGATTCAACTCTCATTATTGCAACAATTACAAGACGAATTTGCAATTTTCAATTTAGAAACCATTAAAGTAATTGATGAAGATGGAGATTTCGAGTTTAGACTCCTACATATTAATCACCTCCTGAGAAAGATAAACAAAGACAATCCAGACCAATCAGAATATCTTCTTTCTCTTGTAGAAAAGGGTGCAGAACTATTTTCAAAAAGGTAATTAAAAGTCTTGGTATACTGTTTAGACGTGTTCTTCACATTTTATTCATAATTATAAAAAAAAATATTTATTATAATGAATTAAAGAGTCCCTAATCATTTGAAATAGGTTATTTTTCATTCTCATTAATTTCATCTTGATAAAAATTTATTTTTATTTAAATGAATTATTTACCTTCTTTTTGACTAGTATGGTAAAAAATCTTGACTGAAAGGTGATCGAATGAACATTGAATTTGAACAACGCTTTTTAGGATACTTAGTTGAAGTTGAATCACTTAAAATCGGAGGGACAAGGGTAGTTGAATTTGAGGAAGGTATAGGAGTGATGTTAACTCAGAAAGGCTATTACTCTGCCTATTTTTTAAGTGATATGAATGTCTCTTGTAACGGGTTATGCCTTAGAAAAAACTGTATTTTTCATGATGAACCAATTTTTTTTAAATTCATAAAAGCTATCGAGTGTGTTAACTTTATCTTTATTAATATGTTTAGACGAACTGACAGAATCACACTCTTGGTAAGCAAAATCGATGATGTTTAGCATCTTTTTCTTCTATTATCATTCTATTTAAAGATAAAAAAAGCAGTTATTGCATTATCAATATAACTGTAATCCATGAGTTTTTTTTTCGAGTTGTCTATTAATTCTCAAAATACTGATATTATTCAGTAGACTAAACAATGTCATCGCCATATTCATCAACTAGTTTGATGAAGCGCTCTATGTCATTGTTATAATACGAAGAATCATCCTTTCTTTCCTCCGCATACCGAAGTTGCTGAATAAGTTTAAAATGTTTGCAATCGCTTCTGAAATAGAACGATTCCTAGTACGATATTCTTCTAATATAGGTTGTAATCTTAGCTCTATATCACCTGCGATTGTTGAAGATGCAGTTAAAGCTAAATTTGGAGATGGAGAATGGTATCCTTATTTAGATAAACTCTTATATAAACCTTAAATTTTACTAACAGGTGGTTTAGTTCAATAAGACTGTGATTGCTGAACAAAAAGGACTAGATTATAATCTGGTCCTTTTATTTTGATATTTGCATTGTGATTTCCTTACCAAAACATATGTTAATTTATAGGTTATTTAGCATACGAAATTGCATTTTCTCCCTCCAACCGAACCCGTTGTATTGTTATTTTGCATTACACACCCGTTATTGAATTAACACAACAGCGTTGTTTTTATATCTAATCAAAAGGATTTTATTATTATTCTAAAATTGAATATGTCTTCATTTATAACGAGGATCTGTGTTAATACTGATTTCACCTAGTCTTGTAGCAACCTTTTCGTTAATGCGATTATTATTGCTAATTTCCTTTTTCATGCGATCATAATGTTCTTTTGTATCAGCTCTAGACTGTTCAAGTTCGAGTGCTAAATCTCTTGATGCTTGTTCTGCCCTTTTCGCTGCCTCTGATGCTTCAATTTGTGAGTCTAATATATCCTCTTGAAGCAACCTTTCTTCTACTCTTATTACGGCTTCCTTCATGTTACTGACTAGACCAGATTGGATGAATTTATTTAGCAAATTCATAGGATAATGGTGTAAGAATGCCATTGGTATATCAGAAAGATAAATTCCGTATTAACTAAATCAAGCTCGTCACGGATATCCCAATATTCATTTTGCTGCTGTACTCGTTCGATAAGAAATGTTCTTAAATTATTATTATGTTCTTCAATTTGCTTGATTACGTCTTCCTTACCTAATAGCCCCGACTTTTTTGCCGCATTTTAATCGTTATTAAATTTGATTGAATTCAATCGTGCTCAAAGACCTTAGAATCCGTTCGTAAACAACAATTCGGCATGGCTGTTCTACCGCTCGGGACCGCGTCTTTGATGTAGAATGTTTAAAGTGTAAAAGGAAATATGAGGACAATCTAAAAAAAAGACCTACGAAAGGTCTTTTTTAGTTCTTTAATTGTAAAGATAATGTTTTTTTAGTAGGAAAATAGTTATAAAAAAAATTATTTGAAAGGAATAGGTTCATGTGGCTGATAACTTAACCGAAGAACAAAGAAAAAATATGAAGACGATTAAATCTCAAAATTGACTGGTGTATCTTAAGGGTTACGGGAACATGAATTCTAAGAGGACTTTAATGCTGCTGCCAATAAAATAGTGTTGTTCATTCATGAAGCAAAAAAGAAAATAGACTAACCCTTTTTCAGAGATAGTCTAATCATGGTAGTCTAATCATATCTTTTAATTTTCCTTTCTCCAAAATTGTAAGGTTGGGAATGTACTATTTTGCACATTTTAGACATTCGACATCGAATACGTTGCAAAAAATTTTTTTCACTTTGGATACATTTTTAGCGGTTCTTCCACAGCGATTACGTTCAGTATTCCCCCGCATTAACAAATCATGGATAGTTTTACCTCTATTGCTTATTTCCTCGAACACTTTATTTACTTTCAATTGTCTTCCTGCTGTTTTTTCTTTTCGCTTTTTGATGTTTTTCGCTAATTCTTCTGTAATAAAACCTTTCCATTTTGACTCAATGAATGGATAAGCCACTTTTGCAAAAATTTAACACAGCTTCCACAATCACTTTTGTACCGAGTGGGGGAACAGCCATGGAGATTTGTTTACGGGCGGATTCTTTTCCTCAGATAAACTCATAATCATCAGGCAAGGTTTGAAGTCTAGCTCGTTCACGACTGGTTAATGCTCGTTGCTCGTCATAGTGATACATATGCGTTCCAACAGTCTATTACATTTCAAAACGTTTGGGAAGAGGACTCTGGAGTGTTGCATTAGAGAGGGTAGGTATACATAGAAATCATGAGTAGGTAACCTGGCTTACCTGTTACTCTAGTAAAGAAGTCCGCCATATTGACGGTCTTCTTCGTTGTGTTAACGAAATCCGTTACTTCAATAAGGTCATTATTTTAATGGCATTTATTCAATTTCTCTTGCTATTTTCTTATTTCCAATTGGCACTTTCAACAATTGCCATATTGCCTTGATTTTTTTCGTAACGATATGATGGGATATTAGCACTAACTATAACATCAACTCTTCCATCTTTTAATTGATTAAATAAATCATCGAAACTATCCCTATGAAAGTATAAATGCCACTCGTCACTATAATCCCCACCATACGGTCGGATTTTAGCGTTAAAATAGTTGCTTTCAATATCGTCAAATCCGTAGTTGTAGTAGTCGCTTAATTCTATCTTTCCAACAATAACAAATTCGGTATCTATATATTTTGATAAATTGTATTGAACATCCAAAGCATTATGTCTAATTCCATTTTTCGACTTGAATGTTTCTACGTCATCATCTGTAAAAGCAGGACCTAATACAGAATCAGCTAAAGTGGTTTCGACATTGAATTCAGTCAGGAATTTCACAGCATATGTTTGGAGTTGTTCCTCTTGTGTTTTTATTACTTCTTCGGAACTACTCTTCTTTGATACTTCAGCATTCAAAGATAAAAGTGCCGCTTGTGTCTTAACCATTTCTTCAAACGTTTCTTTTTGTTCTTTTGCTATGTTTTTTTTATTATCCTCTAACAATCGTTCCATTTTTTTTATAACAGTTTCGATTTCAATGTCTTCGCGTTTAGGTTTCCCACCATCTAAAATGTCTTCATTGCGGTCTAATTGTTTTTCTAGTACCAACTGAATTAGATAATTGAAGTCTTCTTGGAACGTATTAAATTCATCTTCACTAAAAGGTGTAGAACAACCCATTAATAATATCAAAAGCAAAAGAGAAACAAAAAGTGACTTGAAAATGACCATTAGTCCTTCATCTCTTCAGGGATTCGAGGTTTTATACGATTGTATTGTTTACTTGCGTCGGTCTCTAAACTGTTCGTTAGATCTCCAAATGAGTTTATGTTACCAGTTGGTTCTATCGCTAACTCGTTTAATTGAGTATAGACAGAGTAATAGTCTAATAAATTTAAATATAAATTTTCAAATTCATCTGGTGGGTTCTTCAAATCTGCTATTCTTCCCTCTATGTTTTCTCTACCATCTTTGATTTCTTGAAGTGTCCCATTTGATTCTAATTCAAGATACATAATCATAATAGCTACATTAAAGTCTGTATCTGTATCGCTATTAAAAATAGCATCGTGCCATGTAGAATGAGTTTTACCAGTGATTTCAAGATTTTTATCAACTTCAGACTTGATGGTTGTTAATGTTAACGTATAGTCTTCTTTATACGCTTCAAATTCTTTTTTAGCGGCTTGTTTTTCTAATAAACTATTAACTAAAATACCTGCAACAAATAATACGAAGATGCTTGCTCCTAAAATAGTATATAATTTCTTTTTGTTTTTCTTTTCAGGTGGATGTATTTTGTCAGTTTCGGTCGTTTCCGCAACTTCTTCTTCTGATGTTACTTCTTCCTCTGGTAGTTGGTTATCTTCTGTGTTTTCTTTCAAAGCTATTCCCTCCATAAAAAAAATTAGTTCTATTGTATATCATATACTCTTATATTATAAACTTCCACATATTCCTATTTAATCAAGTCAAAAACCATAATAAAAATGACTATGTTAGTTATTGATTGATGATAATACACACTCGATATAGCCCCATAGAATTAATTGTTTTTGTTAGCTAAAGCACCCTTAGATACAGTATGATTTTCCGCCATATTCAACATAAGTAAAGAAACAAAAATGGTAGTTTTCTATCTTAAAAAGAATTTACTACCCACAACATGTTACAGATAAAAACCTCATTTATAATCAACATTTCCGTATCAATCAGTAGTGTTGTGTTTTTTCTCCAAAATTACTCTACTGTTGTTATTTTTAATTCAATTTGTCCCTTGTATTCTTGGGTTACACCATAGAATGTGTATATCTCTCCTTTTTTGATAAATGGCGTTTTTGTGTCCTTTATAATAACTGCATCAAAATTAAAGTTCCCCACCTCTAATTGCAAAAATTTATTTCCACTAGAAGTATCATATCGAAATGCTTTAACATAGGCTTCCGCCTTCACATAGTTATCTGGGTTTAATAATCCTTGCTCTATATCAGTATTTGTGAACGGTTCAATGTCTGATTCAATTCCATGATTCATTTCAAAATCGTTACTCTCACTAGGCATACTACTAAATATCCAAACTAACATCACTGCTCCCAACACAAAAAGGAATAATAGTAAAAAACTCGATTTGATTTTTCTGCTACTCTGCCCTTGAGAAACAGTCTCTCGTTCATGGATATTCGTTTTCACTTTTTGAGCTTCTGCAAATTCCCTTTGTTTTTCAATCATCTGCTTTGTCTCTTTATTAAGTTTTTTTAATTCAATAGCCGTTTGATCAATTTCTTCTGATCTTATTAAGATATTAATCTCACTTTCTGATAACTTCTTGTTAGATATTCTAATTTCCCCTAAAATATCTTCTATCCAGTTCTTTGGTAAGGCATTGCTTCGAAACTTTGATGCAGAATAAAGTCTCTTAGCCAGCTGTGAAGTTAGTTCATCTTTAAATAAGTGGAATGTAAAAAAGTCGGCAGCATTTTTTTCGTCCCAATTTTTCGTGAATTTCTGTATATCTCTTCTATTAAAACCATATTGGATGGTAACGTATCCTATAAGTTTGTGAGGATCTCCAAGATACGAATGGTTAGATAAAAGATAACCATTTAAATCTTCTACGTGCTTTCGTACCTGTTGTATTGGGTTGACAGTTTTATTAACAACCGTAAATACCCCATTGGATTGGACGTTTTTTATTGAATTTAGCGACCAATTCTTTACTTCAATCAATCGAAATCCATAATAAGGAGATATTACCAAAAAGTCAGGTTCATATTTTCCTATTACTGGTTGTGCAATAACATAGTTATCATCTGGTAAATATTTAGCTAAAAGATCTCCAACTTCAATTTCACCTCTAATACCTTTCAATTCGTTACTAGTTTTATTAGTAACTTGATTTAAATGATCAAGTAGCATGTCTCTACCAATGAATTTTCCCATAGATACTTCCACTCACAATCTTCTTCTTTTAGTGAAAATTATATCATACATTTACAACATCAAATTGAGCATATAAAAAAGAAAAAGACACATAACACAAGAATTTACCGAGAATTAGAACTTTTATTTACAAAGTATTCTGAATATAATCAGCAAACTGTGAAGGAATATACTTCAGCTAACAAGGTTGTTCAATTAATATATGGGTAATGAAGGAATTATCAAATGTATGAAGAATCTCTTAACTTGTGCGTCATATTTTTATTAATCTAATTTTTGGAGAGCTTAAAATGCTGACCCTAGATGGAGACGATTATCAAATGAAACTCGAGTTTGCCTTAAAAAATAGTAACTTTTTCTTTAGTGATATCCAAAAAGAGTTTATTAAAAAGAATATAGATAATGATGATTATTGGAAGTGGCTAAAACAAGACTTCTTTTCAATCAAATTGGTCAGCATGAGCAATTATTCTTTTATAGTTGATGTTGAGGATACTGGTAACAGATGGCATAAACATTTTGTTAGAATATTATGTCGAAGAGGGAAAATGGATGATTTATGCGTACCTTATGGTAAAAATAGCAGGGAACTGTTTGATGTTAATGAAATTTAATGATCGATTGTGAAATTCAACAAACAACGGCACTTTTGTGATAACTGCATTAATGTACTTTATAAAAAAATGAACTATATCAAAAAAACTGCTGGTAACCCAGCAGCTTTTAAAAGTAATTGATCATTAATATTACAACAATCAAATATATAGGTATACATTTTCAGACCTATACAAAAAAATAAGGTTGCAATTTACTTAGCAACCTATAACATGTTCGATATTGTTTAATTATTTTTACTTAATATTGGTACCATAATAGTCCAAAGCCGCAAAATCTAAATGATCCCGTGTCTTTAACTACTCTATAATTCAATATTATTTAGTAAATTCTTCAATCCTTTTAATTCTTCTTTAGTCAACGTTACACCTTTTCCCATCTTCTCATGTTCTGGTGCCCATTCACGCAAATCATACTTGGGTTCTTTTCCATTCCAGCTTATCAGGTTAAGTTCTTTATTCCAACCTTTAGGGGACTGTGATACAGTACCAATTGTTTCTTGTATTTCGAATTTAATTTCTGCCATGGTTGTTCCTCCTTTAGGGTGTATAGTCAGACTTCTATAATTATCCGAAATTGGAGAGCCCTGTACCCAAATGGTGCAACTCTCTAGTTCATTAGCTTACAAATCCAATTTCACTCCATTGTTCTTCAACCATTCTTTCCTTTGTTCGTAATCAGGCATGATGGTGTTGAGTAAATCCCAAAATTCTTGGGAGTGATTCATGTAGTAGAGATGGCACATTTCATGAACGATGATGTAATCAAGGATATAAGAAGGTGCCATAATTGAGCGCCAGTTAAAAAGAAGTTCGTTATTGGTAGTGCAGCTTCCCCAGCGTTTTTGTTGTTCTTTTACTTTAACGGCTGTTGGTTTTCGTTTGAAATAATGTTGATAATAGTTTGAACGCTCAGTAATTCGTTGAAGTGCTTTCTGTTTGTACCAATCAACCATCACTTTTTGTAAAAGTTGTACATCTCTTGTTGGCGTTTTGATGTAAAACTTCCCTTGAAATAAGCTTACGATTGGTTTTTTTAACGAGAAATCATCTATCAATTGCAGGGTGTAGTTCCGTCCTAAGTATAATAGGGATTCACCGTTAACCAGTTGTCGATGTATTTTGCGGTACTCCATATCTTTAAACAGAAATATTTTTTGTACGATCCAGTCCGCTTTCTTTTTCACATAAGCACTAACCTTCTCATCGGTTGTTCCAGTAGGAGCTACTACACTTACAATATTAGGAGGTTCGACACTAATTTCAAGTGTTTTTCGCTCACGATAAGTCACTATGTATTCGATCGTTTTTGTGCCATATTGTAAGGATGACTTCATGTTGCAATTCCCCTAATCTAATTTCGCATAATGTTTTTTAGCTAGTTGTAGTAACGGTTGAACAAGTTGCTTCCTTACCTCTAAAGCAATCTTTTTAAAGTATTTCTTTGTTAACATAAAATAAATCGCACGCTCAATATCTGAAGTTTTCGTTGCATTTGTTGTCCAGTCAATGACATAATTATCGACTATGATTTTTGATACATTCTCAGCGATGTCTTTCGATAGATCAATTAAATCTTGGCTAATATAGGTAGCAGACGATTCTTTGACAGCTATATTACTATCGTCACTTTCATCGAGGTACTTTTTCACAATTTCAAAAAAAGCAAATTCCTTTTTCGATAGCCCCAGAGCTTCCGCTTCTTCACTCTCGCCTTTATCAACGTTATTGATAAATTCCTCAAGCTGTTTTTTACGATCTGCCCAGTTTTGCGTTGTTTCATCTAAAATTTGCTTTAACTTCTCTAACAGACTCGTATAGTACACAGGGTTATCATCCATTTTGACGTTAATAACGTGTTTTACGGCATGCTCCATACTAGATGCAATTGCTTCATCTGTCTTTAATGAATTTACTTTCATTTGAAAGTCTTTGTCAAATAACGTAATCGGCTTAATCCACTGTTTTACCCCTCTTGATTCTAGGTGCTCCTCGATAATCGCTCGAACCTTTTCCCCACAGTCCGAAATGTCGATTTCTTTATTCGGTTCAAACCGAGCTTTGGCAGCAGCACGAATGTAGGAAAGCCAACGGAGGTCATTTGTATTATCCGTTGTTACATGTCCAGGCATAAGTTGTTCCATTGCACCTGCAAAACGTTTATACGCCATCTCGAATTCAGCGCGTTTATCCTCAGGTTCAAGATGAACTACAAGCTTATCTAAGTCATTTTTGTCTGTACCATTAAACATTCCCATAACTGATTCACGATACGAGAGCATTTGTTTATGTAGTCCACCTAGTGATTCCATCGGTTCGCCTAAATCTTCTTTATCAAAAATTTCCAGTGCTTCTTCTAGATGATTCGATATCCCGTAGTAATCAACCACATAGCCACATCTTTTTTGATCGCCCATTGTCCGATTAACACGAGCGATGGCTTGCAGGAGATTATGTTCTTTTAAAGGACGGTCCAGGTACATCACTTGTTCAATTGGAGCATCAAAACCTGTTAAAAGCATATCTTTTACGATAATAAAACAAAGCTTGCTTTCTTTAATTGGTTTCTTAAATGACTTGATTGTCTCTTCTTGCTCAGGCTTTGTTGAAAAATGCTTTTTCAGATGTGGTTTATCATTTCGGTCACCAGAGAAAATAACAGCAACTTCCAATTTCTCACCCAAGATATCTTCCATATGTTTGGTAAGGGCGTCATAAAATTTCACACAAGCTTCTCTTGAAATACAAACAATTTGAGCTTTAAAACCGTTTGGGAAAATCCATTCTTTGTAATGTTCAAGGATATCTTTAGCAATATCTTCAACACGGTCATCATGCTCGATGATGACTCGTTTATTGGCATACTTTTGTTTAATCGCTTCTTTTTCTTCTTCAGATCGTTCTTCAAACGCTTGGTCAAATAGGTCTTCTAATGTATCGCCTTTGACCTGAAGTTCTGGCTTCCGACCTTCATAAACAATCTTGACCGTTGCTCCGTCATTTACAGCTTCTTGTATGCCATACTTATCAATATAGGCACCAAAGGTTCGAGGTGTCGACTTATCTTCCTTCTCAAGTGGTGTTCCAGTAAAGCCTAAAAAAGCAGCATTCGGTAAGGCGATACGCATATTTCTCGCATACCCTTTATATTGACTCCGATGAGCTTCATCAGCCAATACTATGACATTCGATTTCAGTGTTAAAACAGGGAATTCTTTCTCTAATTGAAGAGCTCCCAACTGTTTTACATCTTTAAAAATCTCTTTTTCTTCTTTTTCAGCTTGGAACTTATGTATGGTTGTCATAATGATTTGAGGCTGTGCCATTGATAGCATTTCCTTCATTTCAGAAACCGATTCGGCACGTACTGGAGTTGTAATGGTCGCGAGCGTTCTTTTAAACGTATTAAAAATTTGTTTATCTAAGTCTACACGATCCGTAATAACAACAATTGTTGAATCGGATAACTCAGCAATACGGCGAACTTTTCTTGCTAAAAAGACCATTGTCAGTGATTTCCCTGATCCCTGCGTATGCCATATAACACCACCACGTTCAAGTGAATCTCTACCTTCAATTAAACGGTCTAAGGCTTTATTAACCGCACGAAATTGTTGATACCGACAAACCTTTTTAATCTTCGTTCCCCCGTCCACTTCAAAGAGGAGAAAATTTTGCATAATATCAATGAGATTACTTTTATCAAGTAATCCCTGAATAAACAGATTTTGCCCGTTGTTATCAACATTTTCAATTTGTGACTTATTAAAAGGGTACGGATCTTTCCACTCGCCGTAATGACTGTAACCTGAACTAATCGTTCCGACATAGGCACGATATTTATTGAAAATTCCAGTAAAAAAGTTTGTGTAAAACAGACGAGGTGCCCCTTCAACAGTCTCTGAATTTCGTAAATCCATATAACGTTGGAGTTGCTCAAACGCTTCACTCTTCCCGATATTTTCATTTTTGCTTTTTTCTAAAAATGGTGACTTACACTCAATGACAACAACAGGTATGCCGTTAACGAAAAGAACAATATCAGGAATAATCTTTTCATTCGGTCCTTGAATGACAAACTGACGAGTAACTAGAAACTCATTGTTCGATGAATCGTCCCAATCGATAAAACGGACTGTATGAAACTTCTTCTGTCCACTTCCATCTATGTCTTGGTCCACTGCAAACGTTAAATTCACAATCGTGTCATAAATTTTTTCGTTAATTTCCAAAAGATTCGTGCCAAGTTGTTCTGGGCGGGTTAAGAATCGAATCGTTTTATTAACGTTTTGTTCACTCATCCAAGGATTTAATCGTTCTATTGATCGTTTCAACCGTTTCACTAAAATCACTTCATTGATCGATTCGCGCTCGCCATGATTAGCCGTTAACTTATCACCATGAACAAATTCATAATTTAGATTATGAGTTAAATAATCAATTGCTGGAAGTTCAACGAGCGTTTCTTCATTACCCAAGTAGTTAGCCATCAAGTCACCCCCTTTACGCGTTTACACGAATTTTTCCTGTCAACAGTTGTTGCATTAAACCTTTTTTTAATACCCTAATTTTCGCCTTTTTTATTTTGTAATCTTCTAGTTGGTCATCGACAGATGTGAGAATGTCCGCAATTTTTTGTTGTTCTTCATTTAGAGGATAAGGTATTAAAACTCCTAAGAAATCTTCATTTCTCAAATGCACTTGTGTACTACCAACTTTTAAACTTTTCATAATTTGTCTAAAAGAATAGGAATTAGAAATTTGAATAAGAAAGTTTTCATTTAGACTAGATTTCAATTTCAGTCCATATACACCTTGTGCTAGTATATATTCATCATCAGTATTAAACTTAACAATTAAGCCTATACTTGGAGCTGTTGGTACTAAATCTCTTAATACCGTAACTAGATATTGATTGTTGATTATTGAATTTTTGTTCTTACTAGCAAATTCATTGTATACAAAAGTTTGATTCTCACATTCAATTACTAATTTCCCGCCTTTTCGAACAGCTTTTTTAGGAACAACTTTAAATCCTTCTTTTGAAAAATCTTTTGGTGTTATTGGAGCTCCACCTCTAAAATCTATTGCATGTTCTTTAATTGTAGTTATTTCCCACTCAACTGGTATTTCCCCAACTTCTGTCTGCTTAAATTCCGTATGCCCAATGCCTTTGGTTAGCAACTTTTGCATTAAGCCCTTTTTCAGTTCTCTTGTTTTATCAATCAGTTGATTGGTTTGCTCTAATTGTTCATCGACTGTGGAAAGGATATCGGCGATTTTTTGTTGATCACGAAGAGGTGGAAATGCTACTGTAAATTTAGTTAAGGTTTCTTTTGTTATGGTTTTTATAACACCTCCATCAGCTTTCTTCTTTTCAAAATCAAACAAGACATTTAGTGCATACATAAAATACATCTTTTCAATCGGTGCTAAATATTCCGTGAACAAAAGAAGCGTTCTATCTATATAAGCATCGTATTGAGTAATAGCTGTTCTGCCCAAGGTACCTTGTAACGTTATAATAACTGTACCTTTTTTTGCAAATACGCTTGACTCAGCTGCTATTTTAGATATCTTTCGCTTTGTAGTTTCTTTTAACTTAAAGTTTGAATCAACATCAAATACCTGTACAAAAGGCATACCATTTATATCATCATACCATTCTGGCAAATTATAAGGTTGAGGGAAACTTCCTCTTCTGTATTTAGTTATTTCCCCTAAACTTTTCACTTCCCAATCCTCAGGTATTTCACCCAACTCAGTCATCTTATACCCTTCTCGCACCATACTCTCACCCTCCTTCCTTTACAGCTCTTCAAACCCTAGCTCTTTCAAATATAGGTTCAGTTTCTTTTCCGTTTCGTTATATTTTCCTTTTATTTCTTTTATTTCAGAAATAACTGCTTCAATATTAACTATTTCTTCCTCTTCAGTTGTATCAACATAACGACTAATGTTTAAATTGTAGTCGTTTTCTTCAATTGTTTTTAAATCTACAACAGATGCAAATTTCTCAACATCATCAAATGAATCAAATGCTTCTGCAATTTTTGTTATGTCTTCGACACGAAGTTTATTTTTGTTTCCATCTTTAACAAAACCAGCACTTGCATCAATGAAGAGCACTTTTCCTTTACGCTCGACTGGTTTGTTTTTATTGATAATGAGTAATGCTGCTGGAATACTTGTCCCATAAAATATGTTAGAAGGTAAGCCGATTACTGCTTCGACAAGGTCATCCTTCAAGAAGCCTTTACGGATTGAACCTTCCGAACCACCTCGAAATAAGACGCCATGTGGTACAACGGTTCCTAATTTCCCTTTATGATTTAAACTTGCAACCATATGTGAAACGAACGCTAAGTCACCATATGACTTTGGTGGAATACCGTAAGGAAAACGGTGATATTCATCGGCTTGCGCTTCTTCTATTCCCCAGTTTTTCAATGAGAACGGTGGGTTTGCAAAGATTTTATCGAAGGTCTTTAATGCGCCACCTTCTAAATGCTTTGGCTCACGAATCGTGTCTCCCTTTTTGATATCTGCTCCACGAGCATCATGGAAAAGCATATTCATTTTACAAATTGCCCATGTACCAAGATTGATTTCTTGACCAAATAAAGATACGTTCTTTGGATTTTCTCCATTGTTTTTAATATACTGTAATGATTCAACGAGCATGCCTCCACTACCTGTTGTAGGGTCATATATACGCTCGCCTTCTTGTGGTTTTAAAATTTTCGTTAGCAGTTGGACAACTTCATTAGGCGTATAAAATTCGCCACCCTTTGTTCCACCATCATCCGCAAACATTTTAATGACGTATTGATACGCATCACCTAGCACATCATTATTCGTTAAATTCTCACTTGATAAATTGTACTTATCAAATAATAGTAGAAGCTGAGAAAGCTTTTTATCTGGGACACGCTCTTTGTCATTGTAATTCGCAGTTGTTAGTACGCTAATTAACTCTGAGTTTCTTGGTTCATCTTCAATTGCTTTAAATGCTTTATCCAGTTCTGGTCCGATGTTAAGCGTTAAGTTCTTCAAACGCTCCCAACGAGCCGATTCAGGAACAAAGAAACTTTGATATAAAGAGGCATCTTCTAAAATAACGTTAACTTCTTCCTCGTCCATACCCTCTTCTTGGAACTGTTGCTTTTGTTTGTTGTATTCGCTATCAAATTGGTCATTCATTCGCTTTAAAAACATCAATCCAAATATGTAATCTTTATAAACCGCTGCATTTAATTCACCACGTAGAATATTCGCAGCTTCCCAAAGTGTTTTTTCAAGTTCTTGTAACGTCAGTTTTGTCATTGATCTAATCTCCCATTTACAATAATAGTTAAATTTTATCACATCGCTATCCTTAACGCTTATGATTAATGAAATATATAACTATAATAGCTAGTTAATTCTTACTTTCATAATTTTACTAGAGTAATTATCCCTTTACCGAACTTTTATACATCGTCACTACTCCTTCACCGATCCATTACTTACTATTGTAACAAGTCTTTTATAAAAAAGAATGGAATAACCTAGATATCCCTAGGGCAAGCCATCTTTTTGTCCAAAATAGGTTTCGGGAAAGGAATAGTGTTCAAATAGAGAAAATGATAGCTGTCCAAAAAAACAGTTCTATTTACCCCTCAATTAGAATATGTTATTTTTATAATCCTTTGAAGGAAGTGAAAGTAATGAAACAAAAATTACTTATAGCAGTCATGGGACATCGAAATTCTGGGAAATCAGAAACATGGAAAAAACTTTTCAACGATAAAAATATAAGAACAGCTCAAAAATCAGAAAGAAAACTTGAAGTAGGACCCCATGGTGAGTATACTAATGTATTCCTCATTAATGGTTCTCCACAGGAACGCACAAAATCGGTAGAAGATATAATACAAGTAAACTATCATCCTGAAATCGTATTGTGTTCGATACAATTTAAACAAGATGCATTAAATACTCTAAAGTATTTTCAAAAGAACAATTACTTTATTTACTTACATTGGCTTAACCCAGGCTACAACGATAGCTACGAATACCCTGATACAGATAATATAATCCATGAAGTTCTAAAGATGGATTCATTGATTGGTAAAAGAAAAGGAAAGACAAATGCTGATGATAGGGTTGAAGAAATGAAAAATTATATTTACGAATGGTCCAAAAGAAATGGGTTATTAAAAAATCCTATTTCAACTATATGATTAGTTCAGTTATTTATCAACCTAACAAAAAGAGAAGGGGATCATCTAAACAGGATGATCTCCTTCTCTTTTTTCTGTGAAAAAAACTTTTTCATTCATGGGTTGGGAGCAAAAGCTCATGATTGTTTTTGTTGTTTATTAGTGTAATAAATCTCTTATCTAAAGTAATAGAAACCTATCTTTTATCATCCACAGATTTGTTAGAATTGACTTTGTTTTCTGGGTTTTCCTCTACTTTTTTTTGAGTAGTGGGACTCTCTTCGGAAGTTCCTCCTTTATCAACTTGTTCCGATGTTTTAGGTTGATTCATCTTGGTATGACCTTGTTCTTCCTTTGGGGTGGTTGTATTGTCCTTGGTTACCTCTTCTTGATTAATATTTTGCTGCTCACTTTGATTATTGCCATTGTCCGTATTGGGCATAAAAAAGTAAACAACTACACTAATTAATAGCATCAACATAATCAATGAAAAGGTTATCCGTTTGTAGATTTTTAAATTACCATCAATACTAGCAGAAGCAGGTTCTATATACATATGCTTTATTTCAGTTTCTTCTTCTTCAGATACATTGGAAATATAACCAATGGATTGATCAAACAGATCTAAGATTTCTTCTTGTTTCTTTTTAGCAAAATGTCTGTTTAGCAAATAAGTTAAACCAAAATAAACCATGTGAAGCAATAATGCCAAAATTAAAAACCATTTGTTACCTCTAGCCATAATGACAATTCCAAAAAAAACAGCCGTAATTAATCCAATGATTGAGGTATTAATATTCGTAACTACTTTATCAGCAGCTTCTCTTGTTTCTTTTGCGTACTTATGCGCTTCATCCACTGCTTTTTTCGTTTCATCAAAAAACTTCTTGATTTTATCATTCACATAAAGTGAAAAGTGACGATTAATCGTTTTTTCTACTTTTTCAAGCTGCAAATCTAATTTTCCTAGAGAATCATCATTATGATAAGTGGTTAGTATATTTCTACCAATTTCCAATTTATCCTGGGTCTGTTCCTTTCCATAGCAGAAACTAAAAATACTATATATAATATCAGCATGTTGAGGTTGAAAGTTTTTATCCCAGATAAATTCAACACTTTTTTGACCTCTTACAATAAAGGTTTCATTTTCATATTTGTTACTTATATGTAATAAGGATAGAAAAAATAGGTTCTGTTGAAAATTCAAAAGCAGATTTCCAGATGGTATTGGTTGATTCGTTTCAAAATAATAAGGAACAGGCAGACTAGTAGAAATGCGCGTATATTCCTCTCTTATTTGAATGCTTTCATTAATTAAATCACTTTGAATTTGTCCTAAATTTTCAGGTTCTTCTGCATGGTAATCCATAATTGGAATTATCTTTAAAAACGGATTCCCTAATTTCTCTTCGGTTGGCAAGTAAACGAAAATCTGTTTACTTTTATCTATTCCTTCAAAGAACGAATTCATCCTAGTATTACTAAAATTCCATTCTGAAATAAATGATTCCAAAGAAAAAAATAAAGATGTATTGGAATGTAATTTAAGACTGGTCTCTTTATTGAAGCTTAAACTGACCTCAGCCTCTTGTTCGTCACTTAATACCTGCATATCATATCTTTCAATAAATTGCCGATTGTAGAGGGTGGTCGTTCCTAGCCTTACCTCTATGGTGATATGGTTATTGTTAATTTCAGTTAAATAAGTTGGGTTCTTTATTATTTGAATAAATGCTCCCACCTTATCTCTATATGTAACGGAGACAAGGTGGAATGATTCAGTCGATTCCAATCGACTTGATACCTGGTCTAGATCAGTTATTAAGTTATGAAATGTAACAACTAAATGATTCATACTCTTCCCCACTACTTGAATTTTTCGACTAAATCTATTCCTTCTAGCCTAATCGTCATTACTTTTTGTCCGTCTTCTTCCTTTGTTTCAATAAATACTTTCTTCCCTTTTAAAGCTAAAGGGAATTTAAATTTAATTTGGTTTTGAACGTCTGTATATTCCGCAAATGACGGCTTTTTATTCGCTTTAAACTGGAAGTACACTCCTTCATTTTCTTCTCTTAAAGCTAGTTTGATATCTTCTATCTTTAATTCCCTATCGCCATCACCTGGAATGTATGTCTTTAACAAGCTGTCTAGTTCATGATCAAGGTCGATGTCTCTGTGGCTACTTAACATTCGGTCCACCTTAGAACTAAAATCAAGTAATCCCATTGGGTCCAAAGGTTCATTAGTAATCTTTTGTGTCCTCGCCATTTCCACTAATTTTTTCTCTACCAATTCCGTAACAAGTGTATCATTTATCTTTACTTCAGCTTCTAAAAATGATATTAAAAAGAACTTTGATACTGTCTCATTGGTTTGCTGCTTATCCAACACAAATAAATGAACATCTTCATTCCATAACCCTTCTTTCAACTTAATAAAAGCGGTCTTATGAAGACGATCTTTTGCATTTGGCAGCATATTCGATTGGACAATAAATGAATTAGTGGTCTTGTTGTATTGGATTCCTTTATTCGGGTCCATTTTCATGATCCCTAAATAATGAGTAGAATCCGATAAATCTTCATATACCAAATAAATCATAGCGCCTGAACTTTTAGTAGAAGAACTTTTCATAATGTTAAATAACCTATGTGTCATATCAGCCGTTGCAGATATAAACATATCATTATCCTCTAGATTCTTTGCAATGTCATTAGAGTCAAATAGAACCTGAGCATTTTCATAGGAAAACCGACAGACTTTAATTTGTTTTGTTGTATGAGCTGTTTTCACATGATCCGAGAAGAACTTAAGGACTTCTTCTGATGATGTCGTTAAGTCAATTACATTTGTAGCTGGAGATGGAGCCTTTTGGTCCAAGTCAATATCATGAGCTATCAAATTTTTAATCGCGATTTGTGCCAAGTCATTTTTCCCCTTTAATGTATATATGCTTCAGCATAACACATAATAAGGGGATTTTTTACTGGAAATTGCAAGATAGATTCTATTATGATTAACTCAATCTTCACTATTGACGATAAAATTTGTTAATCTCCCATTAAACTCACCCACCATATCCCATTGACCGTCAATATTCTCTGGTTCATTAAACAATACCATTTTAGGATTTAAAAAAGCATATAACAATTTATCTGCAATCTCCTTGTCATTTAAGGATGTTGAGTAAGCTTCTTCGATATTTTTCTTTATTGTGTCATCAATTAATACATCACATGAAATTGTGATAGTAGCTTGTATTTTTCTTTCCCCCATTAGTTCTCACCTTTTTCTATTTATTTTACCTATGGAACAGTAATTCCCCGTTATTTATGTATATAATCAACACTCTCCAATTAGAAACAGATTATAGATTAGATAAAAGGATTATTAAAGATAATCTATATAATCAAAAGGATCTAGGAAAATTCACAAGGAAATCTTAACGGATTTGTGGAATATTTATAATCCACAAAAAAACCAAGAGCAAACATGCTCTTGATTTTACTTATTGAAATAATAATATTTTATGTTTAATTTACTCAAATGAACTACAAAACCCATTCTCTAATGTTCAGCGTAAATTAGCCGATCATTAGGTAAACTTAAACTTCCATCCGTTCGATAAAGATTATCGTCTTTATAACGTGGGTATACATGAAGATGATAGTGCCAAACATCTTGACTTCCCCCAGGCTCATTGTGTTCTATCTATTTTATCTCACATTCTCAAAGCTCTTTTTATAAGGATTTTCCGTCCCTTCTTTAATTAATCGCTCTAATTTCCATAAAAAATCACCTTTTGCAAGAACGGTTGCATCTTCCACTTTAGTCACATATTGATTTCCTTTTGTGTCAACAACGATCAATTCAAAAATATAAGACTCATATCCAGTACCATATTCATCTAAATATAATCTTAAACAATCAGTAGATCCAAAAACAACAAAGAGATTTCCAACTTTCTCCGTTTTTGGAGAAAGGGAAATTTTAAATTCTGTATCTTGAGGGTTCTCGAAAGTACAAATTGGATGAAAGGAAAGATTTCGATTGTTTTGGTCGTATATTGATAATGCACCTTCCATAATGGTAACAGGAAGATTCGTAAGATTTCTAAACGTAACTTTTAATCTGGCACAAGATTCATTAACATGAACGGCATAAAGTGTTGGTTCTAGAATATCAATTTCAAAACCTTTATGTAGATAAAAGCGATCAAAGTCACTTCTTGTTGCGACCGAATGTTGACTACCTTTTCGAATCAAACATAATCCTTCATTCAAATTTTTGTATTTCTTTTTTAGCATATACGGCTTATTTTGATTGTTATTAATGCGGAATACCCCAAAACAAAATCCTTTATATTCAAACGGAAAATAATCAAAGTTTATATCTGGTTCTATATTACTTAGGATCAATTGTTGGAAGTTTGATGAATCAATAAAATCGTCAGGATTTATACCATTTAAAGTCCTTTCAGCATTCGGCTTATCCTTGATACCACATATAATGAATTTTTCACCTTCGCAGTTTGAATTTGCCATTGCCATTATATCTTTAATTAAGTCATTATTAATCTCTTTCATATATTGTCGTTCTTTAAAGTCTAGGTATTCGCATTCATAACCATGTTCGATTAAACGAATAATTTTCTCTCTTTCTATCATAATGCTCCTTTAATTCCTCCAATTATAGAGTCATCATTTCATGACTCCTTAAATAAATATTCCCTGTTTGTGAAGCGTGACGCCTTTTTAATAATAATAACTGAGTTAAGTCGATTCTTCCTTCTAGGACTGCCATTAAATCACTACCATCCATAAGTATCATCAGTCTTCTCCCAGTAGAATGTGCTTTTACTGCATCTTCAGAAAAACCATTAATGGAAATGAATAGACCGAGTGTATTATCTAATTTCCTTGAAATCTTCCCACTGAAAGCATCAAAATCTTGAATCCCAGTTAACTCTTTTTGCCATTTTGCCTCAACAAGATAATCCATATTATCAAAAGTAAATGCACCGTCCAATTGTTCCCCTTGAATTTTAAAAGAGGATTTTGGATCAAGGTCGAACAGAACAAAAAGCTCCTTCAATATCTTTTCAAGTTCATAGCCTCTTGACTGTGGATTAGTAGAAGTAACTAATTGATAGAATTGGCTTTTTAATCCTTCTAATTTTTTGCTAACTGCTTTTTGCTTTAATTGTTTGATTTGTGCTTTTTTTCGTCTTTTATGAATATTTTCTTGTTCTAATATGTATCCTTCATGGGTTTTATACAATTTTTCCAAGGCTGCGACTGACTCTTTTGTTATCTTCGCCTTTTCTTTACCATTATCTAACCGTTCTAAATGGCTAAAATCTTTTATCTTCACAACTTCATACATTAAATCAAGTAAATCTTGTTTATATCTTTCCTGGTCACGAGCTAGATAGTCAATAAGACCCGAAACGATGTTTCTTTTATAATCATCCCAATTTATCACACTTAAAATTCGTGAATCTTCTATGCTGTGCATTAAGAAACTACGCAAATCTTTTTTGTACCAATAAATACAAGTCAAAGATTCTTTTAAAGCATTTATTGCTGCTGATGATACAGCCTTTTTGGACATAATGAAAACCACCTATTTTAATAAAAATGAGAATATTTTACTTAATTTTATCATATATAGTTACTTCAATATAAATTTCAGATTGATAGTAATAGTTTCACGGGTATCATGTACTTAGTGGTTCTCAACAAGGGTTGTTTTTTCGACCAAAATATCTTTGTATGACTTATTATGGATCGAACTGGATTCAAATAGTACAGATAGAAATGTACTACCTGTACCTGATTAATCAAATAATTCTATAAAAATGGTCAATAATGTAAATCTTGTTTTTTAGGTAGCCATAAGCATTAATTAAGGTTAACCCTTTATCCTGATAAGTTATAATCATTAACGGAAATGGCAAACGTGATTTTTTATTTTTTGTTATCTTTTTCATCTCGATTCTATCAGTTTTACTTGGAGTAAGACTTTCAGTCGTATGGCTGTGCCAATCGCCAAGATAAGTAATCTGTCCATTTGTACCTTTATATATTGTATCAACGAATTCTTGACAGTATAAACTATCAAAAAGAATCGAATGTCTTTTTTGAATGGCGTTAGGACCAGGTCCACTGCAATGGGTAATGACTACTTCATCTTCAACAGTATAGTACCCCATTAAAACCCCACCAGTTTCAACATTATTTTTGGTTTTTTGGACTTCATTTTGAATGAATGCTAAAGTATCTTTTTTCAAAAAAACTTTTTCAAAAATCATAGGGTATTATCGCCACAAAGCGGGCAACCACTTATTCTTTTTATCTTATAAACCTCTACATTGGGCTGCGGATAATGGTTAACCACTATATGGTCATAATCAATAGACTTTTTTAATAACGTACCGATAGTCATTCTGGCAGTATGAGTCGCCACCTCATATATATCAAAAGAAGCACCCGAGAAAGTTGGAAAACCACATCCTCGTGGATAAATTTCACTTTCAGGTGAACTTGCTATGTCCATATTTTCGCTAGCTAAATAACAATAATAACACCCCGTTTCATAAGGTAAGGTACGAATAACTCTACCACCCCATGCTCCGTTACTAATCCATGCATGAATTACAGGTGTTTTAGATTCTAAACAAAGACGATTTAATATTTTAATTACACTCTCTTCAGCTGTAAGGTTAATAACCATATCAACATCATTTACTTTATCAAATAGTTCGTCCATCTTTTCAACTTCATACCCTATGATTTGGTTTATTAATTCAATATTCGTAAATGGATAATGAGACAAAATTTGCTGTTCAAGAAGTTTCGTTTTACTCATCCCGACATATTCCATGGTTCCTGTATGTCTAACTAGGTTACCCACTTCCAATACATCCTTATCTACAAGAACAAAAGAGCCTACTCCACTTTTTCCGAGTTCAATCGCTACTGCTGAACCTAAACTACCTAAACCAGTAATCAATACCTTCTTATTGTCTAAAGAAGTTAGCTCAGGTATTCTTCTGAAATGTTCATCTTTTGTTATATATTGTGGCGAAGAAAAGTGGAAGCAATGGTTATCAAAATCATAAACTCCCCATATAAATGCTTTTCTATATTGGTTGCGTTCATAATTTTCTTCATCAAAGATAAAGGAAAAATTTGGTGGGAAATATTTCTTTCGCTCTTTTGGTTTCATTTTTCTAAAACGTACAATCCGACTGTGGAGCTCTGCTATTTCCATTTTTTCTCCCATTACTTCATTTAATTTATCAATAACCTCTTTAGTATCGTATAAATTAAAGCTAGGTGGTTTAGGTAGATGAAACCAAACTCCCTCTATCGTGGTATTTTTCTGGTTTTCTTGGAAAGAAAATGGCTTTTCTAATTCAATTGTTTCACCTAGTTGATTAATTACTTCCAAAACATAGTGATGCTGAATAAGAGGGTTTTTCACATCTTTATATTCATAAAAATGCCCAATGTACCCTGAAATAGTGTAAGTACCTATTTCCTTTAAATTATCGGGTAAATGTTGTGGAATTAATAATGGTCTCCAACGGAATTGAATATAATTGGACCACGGCTCAGGAGAGTCAACTTCATTTGTAGCTACTTGCTCTTCACCTGTGTTTGTATCTTGAAGCAATCGAATGGCTTGGTTAACCATGTAAGCCCCAGTCATCCAACTTTCCCATCCTGTTTGGTCGTGCGGGATGACACATAAATTTTTTTCAAAAGGGTTTTGGTGTCTATCTATACTTATATTATTTACTTTTACAATAATACGGATAGCAGGGAATTCAGAAGGATAAACTAGTTCAAATTCGACCTCTTCTTCGTTTAAAAAAATGACAACGCCTCGAAAGATGATTGTACGTAAATCTTCCTTTGCGATGTCATCTAACTCAAATTCTAATCCATTCTCTCTAAATGCTCTTATTTCCTGTTCTAATAAATCTGGTCTTCGTTCAAACCATGGAATATA
This sequence comes from Bacillus sp. DJP31, assembly GCF_049310945.1. Classification (NCBI taxonomy): domain Bacteria; kingdom Bacillati; phylum Bacillota; class Bacilli; order Caryophanales; family Bacillaceae; genus Bacillus; species Bacillus sp. DJP31. The sequence continues at coordinate 65,908 of NZ_JBMERO010000014.1, forward strand.
ACTCAAGTAATCCCCTCCTTAATAAAAATCCTCTTGAGTATAACTCAAGAGGTTTTAGCCTAACCGTACTTTTTCTCTTTTCCGACACCTGGAGGATTTCTATCTGGATCTCTTTCAACTGGTTTACCAGGTTGTTTAGGATTTTCGGAATGATGTGGGTTTCTTGGATTTTCATGACCTTTCTTTTGACCATTTTCCTCGCTCATTTTATCTCCTCCTTGTCCTATATTATTAAGTTTAGCTAATATTGTCGAAAATTTCAATAAATTTGAGGCGGCAATTTCGTTATTTTTTCTTATACAAAATAGGTAATGGAATATACCTTGAAAATGACGAGCAAAGTTGCACCTTTAATGTTATATTTCAAACCTAAATTCTTTTGCTTCCTAGCGTTTTAGTCAGTCATTATTAACATGTTTAAAGAAATGTTGTGAAAAATATACTATTATAAATAGAGTTGCTGAGGAGGAGGGATACAATGAATTATATTTTAGAGTACGATAATATTTTCCATTATTATAAAGGACAATCAAGGGATGACTCGAACACTTTGCAGACTGAAAATAATACAACGAAAGCATTAATTAATGTCTTACAACACGGACCGAAAGAATTAACAGATGGTTTTCTAAGATTAATAAGTAACAGAATCCAACTAAATAACCAAAATGACTTTACACACATGATACAAATTACAGAAAAATTATTAGAGCTTGGAACAGATGGGTTTGTTTTGGGAATTGCCGAAGAAATTCATGAAACGCATGCTACGGATTACACCAACAAAAACAGCATACCTGATGCTGCTATTATATCCGAAGACATTGTGGTTCTTATTGAAACAAAAATTGGTAGTAATACAAAATTGAATACTGGTCAAATGGAAAAACATAAAGACAAATTTCATAAAGACCAAGTTTACAAAGACAGCTTAGAATACCTTTCATGGAAAAAAATACGAGATTACTTTAAAGAGCAACAAAATAAATATTGTATTGATTCAGTAACAGGTTTTCTCTTGCGTCAATTTGACCAATTTCGTGAGATTAATGGATTAGGTGGGATTACGAGGGAACATTATTTTAATTATTTTCCATTAAAGACTAGAAAACTAGCAAAAGAATTAGACGAATATATATGGAGCGGTAACTTTGATATTATCGATCCACCTAATACTAAAAGAGGGATTGCCTATAAGAGGAATAATAGACGTGGGGGATTCGCCAAGCTTTGTGCCGACCGCAAATGCTTAATTTTACGCTATGGAAGTAAGGGAAGCTTTAAAGGGATAGAAATGCAACGAGAGTTAGACCATTTACTTGGTAAGATATACCCCAGAAAGGATACGGATATGACGAAATACTCTCATGAAACCTTTCTCGAACTTCGCTGGGTTAAGAACCTTGAACAAATTAAACCTTATATTCAGAAAGCATATGATATTAATTCTTAATATTATTTTTCGAAAAAAACACATTATTACTTATGTTATAAGAAAATCTTAGTGGACTAAAAAAAAATTAATCCCAATAAAAAAGGTTACTACCAATTTATTTCATCGGAAATATATTATTATATTTTTTAATTTTAATAGAATATATATTTTTATGTTTTCAAAAATCTCCATCTTGGGTTATATGTTCGGGAAAAATAAGTTTCACTTAGACAACCCTCTAGGTTTTGTAGTTCTTCACTTTGTTATTCACTTATTTTTTTAAGCGTGATAGTTGATCTTCCTAAATTAACAATATTTCGATCAAGTATTTTTATCTATTCCCGCCACAACATTTTTACAACAATGATATGTATTTGATAAAGATACCGCTCTCCATAGAATGGTATCTTATATCTTATATATCTTTTATCTCTTATCTTTGTTCCAAGGATATTTATATTACGTTTCAAGAACCTCTTCCAGTTCACTTCTTTTGAGTAATACTTTGCGGTTGATTCCCGAAAAATAGTTAGTTATTGCCCCACTTTGGATGAGCTTCCGAACTTGTCTATCTGTTATAGAGAACTCATTAACAGCTTCACTTACACCGAAATATTCTGTTTGAAGCTGCATAACTTCTTCCTCTTTAAACCAATAACAAACACTTCCATTGCTTGTTATCTTCTTCTTAGAAGGTAAAAGGAGTTGTGCATCCACCATTTTTTTTAGTGTATCGTCTGTAACTTTTAATCTTCTAATAACCTCAATACTCGTTAGCCCAATCTCATTATTATACTTCTCTTTTAGGGATTGAAGACAGCTTTTGATTTCTGATTTCTTAAATAAGAGATCTGTAAACTTTGGTTCCCCTTGACTGTAAACAGGGTTTAAAAATCCTTCTTGTATACACTTGTACATATAGATGACCGTAAAACCACACCACGAATTTTGTCTGATAGCGATATTAAAAGGAATCATACCTTGGGTGTCAATGTCAAACTTTTTAAACAATACACGTTGTAAATTTTCTACCTGATCCTTCAAAATATATTCATCTTTTAATGTCGGGATATTGACTTTTTGGAGAGCTCCTTCTTGTAAAAAAGTGCCGATTACTTCAACACTTACACCTAATATGGTTGCAACCTCTTTCGCTGTTTTAATATCCTTTTGAATCTTTTGGTAACGGATTAGACTTTCTAATTCATTTTTTTTAATTTTATATTGAGTTGCATCATGTGAGTTCAACTTTTTATCTAGGAATTGATTTATTTGATATCTCGAAATTCCATACTCCTCAATTAGGACCTTCTTATTAACGAACTTTCCCCTTAAAGTTTCCGCTTCATCTTTGTGATAAAAAGCAAAGTTTGAATGTAAAGTATCTTTTTCAGCCTTTTTTATCTTATAATTCCGATAAGCTTCCTCGATGGCTTTATTCTTTCCACCTTGAAACAGAACTTCAAACTGCCTTCTCCTTCGTTTACGCAATTCATATGGGATATTAGAATTGAATTGATCTAGTACATTGTAAAAATTATGCGGAAAATCCTGATACATCCAATAGACATTGGCAAGTGCAACTGACCAATTTTCAAGATCATAATACCCTGCCATTTTTGTTAAAAATGAATGAATGACTTTTTCTTTAGGGTTAATAAAACTCTTTTGATCCTCTAATAAATTCAGACTTCTCTTCGCTAAGTCCATATACTCTATTAGAGCTTTTTCCCCCATAATCCCTTGGTTTGTGCTATCCAATAAATAACTTATAAAATTTTCTTGTGACTGATACAAGTACGAGTTTTGCTGAACTTTTATAGTTTTCGAGTTTACCAGATTTAGCTCGCATTCCTTACACTTAACATTTATTAAGGAATTCATTTGAACACTTGATCCACATTCCTTACAATGGCTGACTAAATAGATACGATGTGTCAAGCATATACTAACGGGATTAATATTCCATATCCATTTGTGATAAGCTTCTTTCTTAATGCAAAGGGGACAAAATTTCACTCTCGACTTGAGAAGCAATAACTTCTCCATCGATCGATCCCAATCGCTTGCAATATAATAATTTGACCTGGAAAATAAGTCATCCTCATGTTGTATTGTTAATCGAGAGAGTTCACTGACTACCTCATAAGGAATACTGTTGCTTTCAATATCATTCATTTTTAATCCAATTTCCTTTAGAAAAGAAGGCGATTGATAATGGTTTATCTTAGATAAACGGTAAAGATAACCTCCTAAACTTTCTCCTTCGAATAAATCTGATCTTCTCATTAGTGGTTTAGTCTTCATCGAACACCCCTTACATCTTTTCTTTGGAGTATGGGCGCAAATCATAGGATTTATACAACTTGTTAGATTTCCAGATTGCTAGATCTATTAAAACCTGGTTGCAACTTACTTAAAACTATTGAACGGGAAAATGCATCACTATTTGTTTTTTAGGTAAAAATTCTAATTGACTGGAATTTCCCAATATTGGATAGAATGCTTACATGGAAAATTTCAAAAAATTTGCTACTTCTAGTAACAAGCTGTATATATCTAGATTACTTCTATTAAAAAGTTGGATCGAATCAAAATATAACGGAAAGTTGGAGTTAGTTCACAAGTTTATGTTCAAATTACATGTTAATAATGAACCTTTACTATTAAAATCAACCTAAGCGATAATCATTTTTATTGCCTTGATAAGGACGATCACTTTTTAAAATTGTTTTATTCAATTGATGGGGTTAAAGAATGGATTGATTTGGGTTGCCTAATTTTTAGTGAAGACCTTGATAATGGTGATCTATCCGAACAGTAGCCATAAAGCTCAGGGGTTTAAATTATTTTAACTTATGGGGGTAAAAACTGAGGTGAGTATCTTAAACTACAATTCTTATATTTTTTGAAGGGATATCTTCTCTTAAAAGGAGGAAAGAAGTAATAGTAGAATTTGACGAAGGTTCCTCGCTAGGAAATGTAATCATAAAGCATCAATCGTGTCTTCTCGAAGGAAAGTAGACTGTCTGATGCTCATCATTTTCTGTGTCAAAAGGATAAAACCAAAACAAGAAAGCAAGCTCGTGAGGAATTCGTGCATGCAAGAGTGGATTTAATCAATTGGAGAAAATGCGGGGATATGCAACAAGGTCTTTAAGGAAATTAGCGTATTCACAAATGGCGGAATTATTCGAAACCCATACCTTTCACAATGAAGTGCCTACTGCTTCTGGAACACATCTTAAATATTCAGACAGTCCAATCTTACATCCTCTCATTACGATTGAAAGAGGATTGCGTTCAGTTGACTGTACGACATTCTCTCCTATTTGGAACCGAAAGATGTCGCTGCCTTGATAATAAATGTAAATGACAATGCAACGAATACCTTTATTCGACAGATTCGAAGAAGCCTATGCATTTTAGAATGACCATTGACAACTGCTCGTGGCGATGGAAAGAGTATATCTGCTCTAATATCAATCCAAAGTATGCTCAAATGGCTCTCACCATACTTCGAACCTATTGCAACCATTGTTCCACCTATAAATCAAATGGAACAATGGAAACACCCGCACAACGATTAGGAATTACAGATAAAGTATTTGATTTAAAAGATTATAATTTATCTAAGGCAGTTCGCTTAATATTAAGCGAACTTATTTTTTGGAGGAAAACAGAAAATTAATGTTAAAAATAAACTTATATAATGGTTGTACTTAATCTAATAACAGTTTAATTAAAAATAATTAAGTTAACCAAATATATACAACAGAACATATATTCGCGTTATGCTATTAATGTTACTAAATTAGGGGGATTAATATGGAATTAAAAAACATTAACATTGAAGAGCGAATGAAATTTTATAATGTCACAGGTTTAAGTATCACATTGCTTGAGAATGGTCAAATCAGCGGAACAGAAAATTACGGCTTATTAGAAGTAAAAAGCAATAGAAAAGTAAATGATGATTCTATTTTTAGTGCGTGTTCAATTAGCAAGTTCTTAACGGGAATGCTTACTATTAAGCTAGTAGAGGAAGGACTTCTTGATTTGGATGACGATGTAAATGAAAGTCTTACATCGTGGAAAGTTCCAGAAAATGATTTTACTAAAAGTAAAAAAGTTACATTGAGAAACTTACTAAGTCATCAATCTGGAATTAAAGACCCTGAAGGTAGTTTTTCTGAACTGAATTCGAAAATAGAGATTCCTTCGATGGTCGAATTATTAATGGGGGAAACTCCTTATTGTAAAGTTCCTATTGATGTGAAGTGTGTTCCTGAGAGTGAATTCCACTATTCGGATGCAGGTTTTTGTATCATTCAGCAACTAATAGAAGATGTTACTGCAAAACCGTTTCATCAAGTAATGAAAGAGCAAATATTTGAACCACTCGGAATGGAAATCAGTCAATTAAACACAACAATGTTGGAAGTGGATAGAGAAAATTTTTCTTGCGGTCATAACAAAAACGGGGCATTAGTAGATGGAAAATATCCTATATATCCTTATCCAGCAGCTTCTGGACTATGGATAACTTCTTTGGATTTAGCTGAATTAGTTCTTGAGTTAATAAATGCTGTAAAAGGAGAAAGCAAGGTGGGCATTTCGGGAAGTTTAGCAAAAGAAATGATAACCCCACAAAGAGGTAAAAGTTGGACTGGATTAGGTGTGTTTCTTGAGGGCTCTGAAAAAGAATTAGAAATTACATCTATGGGTTGGGGAGTAGGTTTTCAGTGTATGATGGTGGCGTATCCACACTTAGAAAAAGGTGCGGTTATTATGACGAATGCAGAATTAGGCGTTCATCAATTGAAAGGAATTATTGGAGAGATATATAAATCTCTTATATCTTAAAAAGCGTTAGGTTAAGGGGGGAGAAGGGTGCAGATAGTTTTAGCGAATCCAACACATATATCTGAAGTTGTGACTTTCTTTAACGAAAATTTAGACCGCAATAACAACGCAGTTTATTCTGAAGAGTTTTTATGTCCTCTTGGGATTAAAGCAGCCATAAAAAGAAAGCAAATGATAGTAGCAACAATAGAAGGTCAAGTAGTGGGAGCGTTTCGGTTTTACCGAAAAAAAACACAAAATAATATCTCTTTATATCAATTTGCAATAAGTGAGGTTTATCGTGGTCAAGGGTTATTAAAAACGATGTTAAAAACGATAAATAATTTGCCTATAATTGCATGCTGTCCAACTGATTCCGAGTTCAATGGCTATTTTCACAATACAGATTGGGAACTACAACAACAAAGTGAAGAGTTTAATGTTTGGGTTTTTAATGACTAAAAATATTGAAAAAGTGCCAAAAATAGCAACTGATAATTCAGTTGCTATTTTTTTATGTTAATTTAAGGACGAAATGTGTGTTAAAGACAATGCGAAACCGTTTGTGAATTAAAGTCTCAATCTCAAATTTATAAACTTTATTTTTTAAAAAGTAAATAATATATAATTCATAATTCATCTTCTTTTTCTTCTTTTTCCTGTTTTAGTCGTAACCGTTTTAGATTTTCCTTTATTTCACCTAACTTAACTGTACACCATAGCCATGTTCTATTTTCGTCTGAGTTCTCATCATAGTCATCATCGGGTATGGGTATACTATTGTACAGTTCCTCGACTTTGTCTATTATCTCATTTTTAAAATTTGTGCTTCTTGTGTATCTTTCCAGCCAGACAAGTAAGGAACTATAACTTCTAAGAAGTTGTGATGTTATAGAGTTCGTATTCATACAAATAAAATCGTGAAATTCTTCTATATCATGAATCAATTCTTCCGATGAATTTATAGAAAGTTTTTCATTAAATTTGCTAATAGGGTCTACCGAAATATTTTTCAATTTCATGACAAGTTCTTCTTTTATTTGATACATTTTTATGAATTCATTAACTCTATTTTGAAAGTGTTTAACGGACTCTAAGATATATAAATTTTCCTCATTCTCACTGGTAATAATCTTTAATGCATTGTAGAACCACAATTTAAAAAAGTCTAAGTCCGAGATAGAGTTATTCTCTTCATTAAAAATTCGTTTAATTGCTTTTACCATTTCTTCTAGAGTAACTATGTCACCCAAGTCCGCTCTAAAATTTTCATATCTGTACGATGGGTCTTTTAACTTCAGTAGACTCATCAACATAAGAATATCGTTTTGATGCCTTATGAAAATATTCATTGTTATTTCTTTAAGATAATGGAGGCTTACTGTTTTATCTGTTGTATTTTCAAATCCAGCACCACTATTTAAAACCTCACGTAATTTTGCAAGATATAATTCATTATCCAGAAGCGGATTTCTTTGTGGCTCTCCAAGTAAGACAAATAGTTCCTTAAGAGAAAGTGCTTCTTCATTGTACAAAGTGTTAATATGATCGATTAACTTGCTTTTTCTTGCTTGGACTATATTACTTTTAACCTCGTAACTATTAAACATAATGACTCTTAAATAGTCTTTTATTTCATCCAAACTTCTTATACTTAAAGTTATTGTTGGGTCATCTAATTGGATTAATATAGTTTCACTAGCTGTCTTCTTATTTACAAATAATTTATCGAATGAACGATTAAGCATTAATGCGTTGCAAAAATCATTCATAATATCCATCTTTAAACCTTTTTCTTCGGTAATGCTACTGTTAGTAAATGTGATAAAAAACGAACTTAACAAATGATCCTTGTTCTTTAGGTACTTAATATCGTTCATTACACTGAAAATATCAGCCTGTTGTATTAATTTATCTAGACGTTCCCCAAAGAGAATCTTAAAGATAGCAACCCTAACAATAAGTTCTTCAAGTCGATCTATCCTTCTTACATTTATTGTGAAGTTTTCACTTTTTGAACACCCGTGATCCAAGTCTATCAATATTTCTTTTATTTCTCTAATGATTTTCTTTGTTCTTCTAACATTTGATATTCCATCGTTTAATTTCTGAACCATTTTCTCAAGCTCTACCTTCTCGTTATTTAATTCAATATGCCTTTCTGAAAATGATACTTCATCATTTTTTTCTTGATTCATTTTTGTATTCTTATTAATCGATAGATTTTCAATGTTTTTTTGAATCCTTTCAACTTCTTCTCCAAAATCCTTAGTAACCTGATCAATATAGGGAACAATATTTTCCTTAATTGTATTACCTAAGTCTTCTGTCCAATCATTTTGTATTTCAACGCCGCTTATCAAATATTGTTTGAAATGACTAATAATTTCCTTGTGGTTTATCCTAGATAGTTGATACTTCCTGTTAACAAATTTATCTAGGTAATCTCTGTTTATTTTTTTATTTTCATCAATCTTTTGTTCATCCATTAGAAAAATAACATTAATACCTTTAAAATTAACTAGTTCTTTTATGAATATTAACGTATTTTTGAAAGTCTCTTCTTCCACTCTGTCAAAATCATCAATAATGATATAGATTTTTTTCTTAGTATCAGAAATAGTGAGATTACCCCCGTCCTCATCACCAATAATCTGTTCATTTTCATTTATTTTATTATTTTTTAACTTCTTACTCATTAACAGGCTCTTGATATCCTCTTCTAACCTTTTCTTACTGCTTCTAAAATCAACTTGTTCATCATTGTTCAGGTTATCCAGTAATCCATCTAGTCTTATTACTTGCTTCATATTTACTGTATTTATTGTTTGAAAAAGGATATTCACATATTTCTTAAATGGACTGTCCTTACCCGTGAAAATACCATTTAAACTTAAAATATCTTCAAGTTGACCAAAAAAATACTCCATCTGTTTTTCTGTTGTATCTAATATCATTGGTTGAATGAATATCTTAAAGTTTCCGCCATCTTCTAACTTCTTTGACAGCACGTTGATTAGGCTCGTTTTCCCTACTCCCCAATCCCCATTTAACAACAAAGCAAAGGGTTCGTCGTAGTTGTTCTTCTTCAGTAAATCTATTATTCTTGCATATTCTTTCTTTCTAGTTGGCAACAATTGATTATAGGATGTAATCTCAACATCTGATTCTTCATCTACTAAATCGTCATCTTTGTCCTTTTTTTCTTGGGAAAGTAACTGCAATGACATCCATCCAAAAATAAATAGGACTATCAATAACAGGTCATTTACAATAACTAACTGGTTAGAGGCTATCGAAGTAAAGATATATGTTAAACCCAAAAAGTAATATACCCTAGTGAAATTTTTGGTGATTTTTTTTGAAGATCTTATATATAGTATCAATTCCTTCATAAACACAATAATAAAGAAAGAATAAAGAAAAATACCAATTGACCAATATATGTTTAATAATTGAATTACTTTACTAACGTTCGTAATCTTTAATAAATAACCGAATATACAAGCTAATGCTATATGACTTATCAAATTAATAGATTTTGAATAAACAAATGGTGTTTTCTTCCTGTTTTTCACCTGATTCCAAATATATAAACCTAGCATTATTAATAAGACGCATAACAATATAATAGAATTATAGCTTTTTAATGATTCATGAATATAATCGAAACTCAAATTCTTAAACTGTTTAACTCCTTTTGCTATTTGTACTATAAAATTTGTTACTTCGTTGTTCATTTTGTCCATCAATAACACCTTTTTCTTCATCTATTAGTTTTATAAGCCTGCATGTGCTTTCCATTTAAATTATATCATCTCATTCTATTTAGCACTGCAATTTTAACAATTGTTATACATATAGTACAGGATAATACAAGTTTACTTCCTGAATAATAAACTTTCTATGTCTCTGATCTCTTAGTGGTAATTAACAACAAACAGAAATGGGTGAACGAAAGTTACATCGGTGCCTAGTAAGTTCATAATAAAATTCTACGATGCCAAATATTGAATGGGCACAAATAGTTATCCATATCACAATTTTGACGATGACAAACTTACTGAAATGAAAACCTGTTGTACCAAGGTTTTTTTACGGAGTGAATGCCAAGGGAATGATAATATTGCCACAGATGTTGATGCACTGCCAAAGATGTTGGAACGCAACATTGGGACAGACATGTTGGTAGTAATTACACGCTCTGACACTCAACGATTTCATACTTAAAAACAACATAGTGCCAAACATTGAAATGGTTAATTTTCGTTGAAGAGGAGAAAATTGACCGTGTCTCACATGTTGAAACGAAATCTGTATATAGCAAGGGATTGTCGCTTCTGTTGTGCCAAGTAGTTGACACCTCCGCCCAAGGATGTTGAGCGTATGCCAGATATGCTGAAGGACAACATATATAGTTAAAGAGCCATCTGCAATAATAGCAGACGACTCCATAACTTTTTGATTTTGCCAAGGTATTTGAGAAGCCTAAAAAATCCTTGCCATCTATTTTGATACATTCAATAGTGGTCTTTAAAACCAAATAACCCTTAATATGCAACTTAACCCACATTTACCCTCAAAAAATAGACTTTGTCACATTATATGAGAATCAATGTTGATATATCAAGGGTTTTGAGCTTATCCATTGCCACACTTCTGAGAATTTTGCCAGGGTCTGTGAGACTAGTGCCAAATATAAAGAGAATCCCCAATATCATCTGGAATAGGTGGGGTTCTATATTTCTCTAACAAGGCTTTCATATTTTCATTATATTTTGATTCTTTAATGCCTTTTCGTAGGGTTAACTTGTGTACATAGGTGTGTTTTAGCTGACCGTATAGGATATGATTGAATAAAAGCCTATCGACTTTAATTTTCGACTGGGCTTGAATTAACTTCTCGTAATATTTTCCAAATGATTCATCTGTTTCTTCTTTTAATGAAACATTCATATTCTCCTTAACATTTGTTTTAAATGTCTCTGGGTCAACATACTCTATGAACTTTTCACCATTAAAAAAATACTGAGAATTTACTGCCATAATATATTTCCCCACAATCTGCAATTAACGACAATTTTTTGATAATTATATCATTTTCTGAATACTATGGCAAAAATTGTCGTCAATACCGTTGTGATTTTCTCTTCTAAATACCCAAAATGTAAAATGAAAAGAAATTACGAGACGCGGTACATCCCACCTAAATAACAAGGGTATTTTCTAAAAATTATGAAGGATTAAGTAATTAAAATTCGCATATTTTTTCTCACCTTATGAGAACAACTTGGACTTCATTTTCTTATTGTTGGTGAAATTAATTCTCGATTTCTTATCCTTCTAGAATTCTGATAATTCATTTCAAATTGAGAAAAAGTGGATTGATTCAATTATTATTAACTTAGTATTTTATTCCTAAAGCATCTGAACATCACGTCTTATTGGATAAGGGAGTTTAGTATTGTCTATCTCATACTTCTTGAATTTCTCTCAATATATCTGACTTTTCTCAATCTTCGTGAATCATGACATCGTTCAACTTTTTTAAATAGTACAACTTCTTTTCTTCAATTTCAGGGAACTGCATATTAATACATTATTAAAGAATATAAATACAAATAATTCCCTACTTTATTATCTAGTTTCCAACTTTATTCTCTAGTTCCCATATTTTTTTTTCAGTTTCCTTCTATATTTTTCACCAACATTAGGGATTGTAATAATGACAAGGATGGAAATCACAAGCAGTACGATCATCATTTCAATTAGGGTAAAACCTTTTTCATTCTTCATTTGAACCACTCCTTAAATTTCATTTAGTATTTGAAAGATCGGTTGCATAATGGCGAGATAAATGCCCATTATGATAATTCCAATTGTAATAAAGACAGTTGGCTGAATAATCGCTAATCTACGATTAATATGGTCCTCTAACGCTTCAGACGATAGCTTGCTGTAATAGTAGAGTTCTCTTGAAAGTTCACCATTTGCTGATCCAAATGCGATCGTTTTTGACAACTCTTCTTCAAAATAAAATCTCGATTCAATAATACTTGATAACGACTCCCCACTTCTTAGCTCCTTTTTCATTTGCGTTGCCTCTACTTGTAACAAGAGAATATGTTCTTGATTTTCAAACACAGAGAGAGCCTCATAAACAGATAATCCACCTCTTAATAACTGGCTAAGCTGCATAGCAAAATATTGCGAACAGAACTTGATGGTTATGAGCCCATAGATTGGAAGCCTGCTTAGCCATTCCACCCTTTGGGTAATTGGTATTTGTTTGAACTTAAAGAGAAAATAGATGAGAAAAACGATTACTGCTATGAGGAAAAAAAAGAATAGTCGAGGAAACCATTTAGAAAAGAAAAGCATGGTGCTAATTATAAAACTACTATTTGAATCCATTGATTCAAATACACCTGAAAACTCAGGTAACAAAAAGACATTAATTAATAAAACAAGAGCAATTGTGATGCCAGCTAAAAATAATGGATATTGAATGATCTTAAAAAATCGGTTCATGTAATTTAGCTTGGACTCAACAAGTAAACTTGCCTCTCTTAGAGCGAAGCTTAAGTCACCGTGTTGTTCAGCGAAGTATAGATATCCCAATACATCTCGGTTAAAAGAAAGTTTTACTAACGCATCGTGAAATGTTCCCCCTTCCCTCATCTCGTTCACTCTGTCTTGAAGCAGGGTTTGCTTTCTCTTTGGCAAATGTAGCATTAAAAAAGATAATGCTTCTAGCAATGGATACCCCCGGTCCAAAAGAATACTTAATCGTTTTAAAAGTTTGGCTTGTTCCTGGTGACTCCAGCTGCTACGATTTGTTCTCAATTTTCCACCCTTCCAAGCTTTTCTTAGGCAAGTAGCCTAAAGCAATTCCTTTATTGATTAAGTATGGAAGTGTGGGATACGTATATTCTGTTGTACTTCCTTTTGCCTCTTGAATGACATTCGATAAAACTTGACCGTAAAGTAGCTCGTACACACTAACCCTCTTACCTTTTCTTACTTTTCTACATAAGGGAGTACATTGCTCTCCGCAAAATCGACATTTAATCTCCATGAGACGTTGTGCAGCAACTGCTATAAGAGTTTGTTCAATTTCTTGCATCGATATATTAAACTCTAATAGGCGATAAATAGCACCTTTCGCATCCTTTGTATGCATCGTGCTAAGAACTAAGTGCCCTGTCATCGCTGCACGAATAGCTATTTTCGCAGTTTCCTCATCACGTATCTCTCCAACCATGATAATATCTGGATCATGCCTTAGAATGGCCTTAAGTCCAGACGAATACGTAATTCCTGCTTTCTCGTTGACTTGTACTTGTAGCATCTGATCTGAATGCTTTTCAATCGGATCCTCAAGAGTTATCACATTACGATTCACTTTACTATTTGAAGCTTGTAAAAGAGAATACAGAGTGGTCGTTTTACCAGACCCTGTTGGCCCGGTAAAAATGATGAGTCCATGGGAGTGCATCATAAAAGACAATAATGTTTTCGTTGTGTTTGGAAATAAGGATAGTTCTGAAATAGGAAACGAATCGTCTTGCGGAAGGAGTCGAATAACTAAGCTTTCTTCATTGGGAGTGGGCAAAGTAGAGAGTCGAAGATTAATGAGTTTTTTCTGAATGGATAACATGAGTGCTCCCGTTTGAGGCCTTCGTTTTTCTCCAATATCCATGGAGGCCAGGAATTTAAAATGGGAAATCAGTTTTGAAGCGTGCATTTTAGCAATGGATTCTTTCTCTAAGAGGTCAGGACCGAGGCGAAACTTAATGAGGCAATCATCTTTCCGAGGTACAAAGTGTATATCTGTTACACCATCCATAAAGGCATCATGAACAATTCGTTCTGCATGATTTTCAACCATGCTCAATAAAAACACCTTCTTTCTATTTTGTTAACTTTAATATTCGATATGATTCTTTGGAATCCTTCTTATTTTTAATTTTTTTTTTATTCTTTTCAAAAAAAAGGGAATGCCCTTAATACAATAGATAAAAGTATAAATTGAGAAAACTATTAGACAACTAGTAATCCCTTCTATAATAAAAATTCCCCCTAAAGAATTAAAGCTAAACTCTTACCTCCTTGAGATTTAATAGCCTCTCGGCATACGCCGAGGTATATGGTACAAGGATTCTCTTGCACCATTTCTTAAGCCTTCCTCCTAATCAGAGGGAGGTTTTTTATATTGAACAATATACCGAATTGGAAATTAACTTTCGAAATATTGTCGAAATATCGTCATTAACTTTCTGTAAAAACGCTTGACTTTTTAAAAACACCACAATAATCGACGGCGAAGGGATTAAAAAACCTTACTAACCGTATTTGAGGTGTTGAATGTGAAACCAACCGTTATAGCCCATGAATCTAAGTATCCCTATCATAAGTAAGACTGTAATAATGAATAAAAATATGAGGCGTATACGTTTAATTTCATATCACTCCTGCTTTATGGATAAATCCCCCAATTAATAATCCTTAACTAAAATATACCATAGGGGGGGGGTGTGGGGTAAAGTGTTTGGATTTTATATTTTGGGCACTCTAATTATCGAAAGGTGGTGTAGCAAAATGGCAAACCGTAATGGAGAGTATAAAACAGGCGAACGAGTTGGAGAAGCAGGCGGATACACTTGTGAATCAGGTCATGACAAAGATTTTAAACAAGGTGATGAATTCGCTGCATGTCCAGTTTCAGGTGGGGAAACAACTTGGAGACGTAAAGATAACAAATAATGAGGCTTTAATTTAGGGGAATCCTGTGCTGGATTCCCCTCTTAAATATCTATATCAATACAAATAGCCAAAAAAAGTATTTATCCTGCGCAACAAGATAATTTGGATACATCTTTATCAAATGTAAGAGCAGCTAATTTTAATCCTTCTGCCATTGTTAAATATGGTGCAAAGCTTTCTTTTAAATCCTCTACGGTTAAACCAAACTTAACGGCTAGTGTCCCTGCATAAATCACATCACCCGCATCTTCAGATACGATATGAACCCCTAGCACTTTTAATGTTTTTGAATCGGCAACAAGCTTAAAAACACCTGTTGTTTCACGGTTTACGATCGCTCTTGGAACCGCATTTAAAGGTAATACGGATGTTTTCACTTCATATCCTTTGTCTATGGCTTGTTCTTCTGTTAAACCAACGGTTGCAATTGATGGATTTGTAAAAGTAACGCTAGGAACAACCGATAAATCTAATTTTTTATTTAACCCACCAATCGCATTATCCGCAACAATTCCCCCTTCATATGCTGCTACATACACAAATTGAGGTCCTAATGTGACATCTCCTGCTGCATAAATCTTTTCATTACTTGTCCTAGCATAATCATTTATCAGTATTTCTTTTCGTTTTCCGACTTCAACCCCTGCTACACTTAAATTTAAAGAATCCGTATTTGGTTTTCTTCCTGCTGCGACAAGTAACTGCTCTGATTCAATGACTTTTTGTTTTCCATCCACCGTAACATAAACCTTTTTTATTTCTCCAACTTGTTCCACACGCTCAAAAGTCGCTCCTTTGACAAGGTTTATGCCTTGTTCAATTAAAGCTTTTTCTACTGCTTCTGAAATCTCTGGGTCATATTCTTTTAAAAGTCGCTCACCTCTTTGCATAAGTGTTACTTCTGAACCTAAATTATGAAACAATTGCCCAAGCTCCATTCCGATATATCCTGAACCAATAACCGTTAATCGTTTAGGCACCTTTTTTAATTCAAGTAGCGTTGTGCTTGTTAGATAATCCACTTCTTCAAGTCCTGAAATCGGCGGTAAAGACGGAGAAGCACCCGTTGCAATTAAAAAACGCTTTGCAGAAAGTTTCTTCCCATTAACTTCAACTGTATTTTCATCAACAAATTTTGCTTCACCTTCAATTAAATCAAAGCCATATTCATCAATTAAATTAACATATTTTTGATTGCGAAGTTCGCTGACTAACTCATCTTTTTGCTTCACTAAAGGCGCTAATTCTACTTCTCCAGCAGATGTTTGTAAACCTGTAAATGAATTAACTTTCGCTAAATGATTGATTTCCCCAGCACGAAGAAGTGTTTTTGATGGAACACAACCAATGTTTACGCATGTTCCTCCAACGGTTCCACGTTCAATCATGGCTACTTTTGCCTCATATTCAATCGCTTTTATCGCAGCCGAAAAAGCAGCACCACCAGAACCAATGATAAGTAAGTCATAATCGCATTCATTTCCTAAAACCACTTTTTCTTGGGATTGTACTTCTTCTATTTCTCCAGATTGATATTTTGCTTCATCAATCGCCTTTTTAGCATTTTCAATCCCAATGTCATCGGGTAATTCAAATACTGCTTCACCACGACGAAAACTAGCTTCAATATTTGTAGCACCTATATTTTCAAGTGCCACTGCCACATGCTCTTCACAACCCGTACAAGTCATTCCTTGAATGTATATCTTAAATTTATTCATTTTCTCATCCTCCTGTTTTATCTTACATTTTCCTATTTCCTTATTTCATAGCCTAAATCAGTAATCACTTTTTCAATTTCTTCTAAACTAATTTTTGATGGATCAAATGTGAGTTGTGATTCTCCTGTACCTTCAACCTCTATATGTTGAACACCATCCAAATTGGAAACGGCGGACCTCACCGTAAAAGCACAAGATACTCAAGTAAACCCATCTATCTTAAACAAAACAGATACTACGTTTTTCGATTGAACTTCACTTGTTGTGGAACTATCCTCAATAACTTCTTGACCACATCCAGACAGAATGAATACCACTCCAAATACGATGAATAAATAGTTTAAGTATTTCATCACGCCTTATATCCCCTGACTAAATAATGTATAGATAAGCATCACTCCAGAAACGATTGTGCTAACCCATAACAACTTTCTCGTTTTCTTTGAACTATTTTTTTGTTTCCATACAAGTAAATGAGCAATAGAAAGCATAACAACCGTGATGACGATAAACCAAATTCGATACGGAGCAAACGTAACAGCAAGTGTTCGAGCTAAACCACTTAGACCAAGTGGTATTAAAATCGCTAAACCAATTCAACAAAGGCTTGCAAAAAAAGCTGAAAACATCGAAGCAATCGCAACAACTCTTTCCTTCATTTTTTACATCTCCTTATTTTTTTGATTGTTGATATTTTGAATAAGAATAAAAAGTTAAGCCCAGAAAAACTACTAAAACAGGAATCAGAACATAATCTAAATAGCCTGTTATCGTCCCTAGCCCAAAGTACCTAATAAAATAACTAATATAGGTGTAGCACAACATAACAGGACAACAAATGTACCTATCAATCCCGCAATAAAGGTGTTTTTATGTTTCATTTCAAAATTCCTTTCGCTAATCCCCAGTCAATGTTTCAATTATAGGACACGCATGTAATTGTTTTTCATCTGGACATCGTTGTTTTAAATCTTTTAACATATTCTCAATTCGCTTTAAATCTTCTATTTGTTTTTGGACTTCCTCTTCTTTTTTAGATACAAATTCAAACATATCATGGCAACGAACTTCATCTTTATCTACAACCCCAAGTAATTTATAAATTTCACTTAAAGAAAAACCAAGCTCTTGCATCCGTTTTATGAACCCTACTCGCCTAACCTCATCATCTGAATATATCCGATAACCAGCATTCGTTTTTAATGGTTCTTGCAATAAATTCTTTCGCTCGTAATATCTAATCGTCTCTTTATTTACCCCACATTTATTAGCAAATGCACTAATGCGATAACTCAATTTATTCACCTCGTATAAGATTATAAACCGCGTACTATGGTACACGGTCAAGTAAATTATCTAATATTTTTCTTTTATAAACAATGAAACGAAGAAATAAGGATCACCAAGTATATTTTACAAGTGTATAAAACCAAAAATACTCAACAACTTGTTTTTCTAGAAAATAAAAAAAGACACAGAATAAACACCTGCATCTCATAAATACTTCTATGAACTTTTTTCCATCGAAAATAAACAACACATTTTTATTTTCTAGAACCGTTTCCATATGACAAACTAATTTTAGAAAAAGGAACCTGAAAATATTATTTAGGTCCCTTTTCGAAATAAACAATTCCAGGGTCTGCTGTATTATATTGTTTTGAGAAAAGTAATCCTTCAATGTAAGGAGAGGTAATGTCATATTTGATAAATCTTTCTGCCGTATAAGCATAAAACATTTTTGCGTTTTGAATATTACGCTGACCAGTGACAATATCATTTAATATATTCAATGCCAAAAAGTTCATCTTTTCTTTATCACACTTTGCAGAAGCTTCTCCTCTTGTACGATCTAAATAAACACTTCCATCGTAGGCAGCTATTTCATCATATAAATGTACGGGAACCCGATAGTCTATCGTTTGCTCTAAGAAATCTACATGTGGGGTGGGAAAATGATGTGGAACGGTGTGTCGATTAACAACTGTGCGTTTCCAAGGACCGTTATTATACCAAATAAGTTTACTCATTGAAGCTTCTTGTGGGTAGCCATACTTCTGGATTATCGTCTTGGCACCCTCTAAGGGTTTACTTTCCCAGTGGGATAATATTTGTTTTACATAGTTCTCCATTCTTATACCTCCAAACATATGTCTAGAAGCATTTTATGTTAGATTTATGTTTGCGTTACTTTCACTTAAACGTCATTTACTTCAGTTTACAGGAGAATTATTGAGATAGTGAAGTGGCAGAAGAAGAGTTTTTAACACAAAATAGAACCCATAAAAAAAATCATTGACTAGGAATAGAACCAAAAAGAAAAAAGCTCGGAAAACCCTAACCATACTGACTTAATATACATTCAATTTTCTATATTTTTTCAATTGCGTCACTCTCCCTGCTAGTTATCTTATAAAATGGGGATTACAATGATGGACAAGGAGGGAGATGAAGTAATGAATAGAAGAGAATTACTAGACAATTGAGGAGTTGGATCTTACAGAAAACCAATTACGAAAATATGTCAATTTGGGTTTACTAAAAACAAAACGGATTAGTAGTGGTCCTGGAAAAGCTGGTTCGATTTACCCAGGTGATTCAATTGAAATTATAAAGGATATTAAAAAGCTTCAAACAAGTCATTCACTTAAAGACATCCTTTTCATTCTATATTTTAAAGGGTATGAGATCGATTTAGAGAAACTTAAACAACAACTTCAAACTTATTATTTTAATGTTCTAAACGATTTTCAACTTATCGAAACAAATACAAATGATCCTGATGACAAACAGTATTATGTAGAGGAATATGCCAACAAAAGACTTCCAAAAAAAAAACCAGGAGCTCCATCACAAGAGGAAAAAAGATTGGAAAGAGAAAAATTTAATCAACTGGTAACACAGATTAATAGTTCGTTATCCATTATCGCTGAAATTTCAAAGTTAGGTATTTTAACGAATCAAACAATGGTAAAAACAGCCCAAAGTCTTGACATGAGAGTTGACGGAGTTGAGGTAGATTTTCATTTCTTCACGCAGTGGGTCAATGTTGAAATGTGGGGATAACTCTTAGAGCAATCCAGTGAGAAAGAATATAAAGAAATCTCTAGGATATTTCAATTGCTAACTTATTATTTTAAAGCACTAGCTAAAATTTCTATTGATCCAATAATCGATCAATTATTAGGACAAATCCGTATTTTATTTACTCAGCATGATGTCCATCCTATCGTAGAGAATCCTTTATTTATTAAGGTTTATATATTCTTATTATTGAATCCAACTTTACGTCAGTCTTTAACACACTTTCTCACACAGGAAGGCAGAATTGAAACGTTCGAAGATGTTTATCAGTTTCTTCCTCATGTACTTACCACTTTTAAAGGAGGTGATGGTACATGAGAAAAATAGGAATTGCTCTTGGCGGGGGCAAGGCTTTTAGTTTGTCTATTTCAACAGTCGTTACAGTCTTATCATTGGCAATAATTGGACTTAATACAATTGTTAAATCTGGTGAGTAAACTAGGATATCACGCACAAGAAAAGGTGAGACTTCTATTAGCTTTAATAAGAGTCACACCTTTTTATAATAGGTAGTTCCGTTTTTTTGGATAATATCTTAATAAACATACTGATTAGCAGACCAAATCGATTTGCTCTTTGGTATATTAACGAATATTGTCTACTGTCATACTGTTACTTGGGGTATTAATTTTTACTGTTAATTACTAGGTTAATTCAAACTACTGGATAAACTCCTCTCCCTATTTCCAACAAATTCATTATTTTAAAAAACGTATAAAGGACAAAACCCTTTATACGTTTCTAATAAATTTATTTATTCTCATTATTATTTGTTCCAGGTATTACACAACCTTCAGGACCGCAGTTGAGACCGTCATTTAAGAGTGCTTCTTCTGCTTTTTCTTTTGCCAACTGCTTCTGTTGCCATTCAATATCAATAGTTGGAGAAAACTTTTCAGGATAACGGATATACCAACGTTGCTTTCGGATTAGAAAATTATCGGTATCAAGAAGAAGAGCCTCATCTAACTCCTTTAATGCCTCATCCTTTTTACCAGTTTTCGCATACTCCATCCCAAGTTTAAATTTTGTTTGGGATAGTTGTTTTTCTACATCCGTTACATTATTGGTTGGATTATAATATTCATCATCTAATACAACTTTCTCCACTGTCCCATTAATTAACTTTTCAACTGCATCAATATGTTCAGGGTTAGTTACACTAAATCCTTGTTTTATAAGACGAATTGTACCTTCTTTATCAAGAAAAATTCCGTTTGGTACAATTTTGAAACCAAATAAATTGGCTAATACATTTTCTGAATCAACCACAGTTGTAAATGCCTTATCCTCGGCATATGGTTTTGCAACTTCTGCACCTTGGATATCTACCGATACCGATAAGATTTCAAAACCTTGCTCCTTATACTTGTTGTAAAATTCCTGCCACCCTGGCAGTTGTTCACGGCAACGTCACCAAGAAGCCCACATGAAGATTAATGTATTTTTCCCTTTATAGTCACTAATTGACACTGCATTACCATTTAAATCTGGAAGTGTGACATCCTGCATTTTAGTTAATAACATCTTATCCCTCCCCTTCTTATCAAGTTTACCGAGTTAATTCTGATAATTCAAATAATATGATTATACTTCATTAATAAAGATTTTCTTCAAACTCTTTAATTTTTGCTTCAGGGTGCAAAAACTTTTCAGGAGTAAATTCGTTTAATGGTTCACCATTTTTCACTTTATTTACCCAATCAGGATTCGCCAATGCTCCCGTTCCAATTGTAATCAGATCAGCTTCACCTTTTGAAATGATTTCCTCTGCCTTTCCTGGCTCATGTAATTTCCCATTTGCAAACACAGTTACTTTTCCATACTTTTTAGCTAGTGAAGCTAATGTTGGTCCGCTTTCCTCGAATGCTGGATTAAATGCATCATATTCTGTTACATGAATAAAATCCACTCCTGCTTTGGATAGACTCCCAAATATAATCTCTGCATCTTCTTCACCATTTGCCCATTTATGTTCATAATCGTTTACCTTTCCTTGAGAGATTCGAATTCCAACAGGATAGTCAGACCCAACTTTTTGACGTACAGCCTCTAAAACTTCTATCAGTATACGAACACGATTTTCAGTGGATCCCCCATATTCGTCAGTTCGCTGATTTGTGTAGTAAGTTAAAAATTGGTCCAATATATATCCGTTTGCACCATGTATTTCAATTCCATCAAATCCAGCTTTCTTTGCACGATCGGCTGCATCTCCAAAACTTTGTATTACTTCTTTTATATCTTCTTTAGTCATTTCTTTTGGAACTTGAAATTCTCCGCTTCCACCATAAAAAGATAGTTGTTCCCCTTTCGGTTTAATAGATGAGGGTCCAATGGTTTCGTTTTTATATCGATTCCCCTGTGACAATGCACCTGCATGCATAATTTGACAAAAGATTTTAGAATCTTCTTGATGTACTTCTTCAATTACCTTTTTCCATGCTTCAACTTGACGTTCATTAGCGATACCAGGTTGATCTGTATATCCTTGACTATATGATTCATCAGGATATGTACCTTCAGTGATGAGTAAACCAAAGCCACCACGTGCAAATTTGGAATAATAGTTAGCCATTTGTTCGGTTGCTAGTCCGTCTTCTGTTGCACTTGTTCTAGTCATAGGAGCTAGACCTACACGATTTTTTAATTCTATGCCTTTTAAATTAAGTGATGAAAATATTTTATCTACGTTCATATTATCTTCCCTTCAAGTTTATTCAATATAAAGTTTTTCCTTCTATATTTGAATCTATGATTAAATCTTAAATTACCTCGTTCCTTAGTTCTTCCATTCTTCCAAGAAATATGGATTGTCCAATAAAGGTCTACCTATTGCGATAAAGTCTGCTTTTCCTTGTTCAATAATATCTTCAGCTAACTCTTTATTATGAATTAAGCCAACCGAGATAACGGGGATTGAGATTTTCTTTTTGATGATTTCTGCATAGGGTACTTGGTATCATGGATAAACCTCAGATGGTCCGACTGGAAGAAGACCTCCAGATGAAACATGAACACCGTCTAATCCTACTCCCTCAAGAATTTTTACTGCTTCACCAACCATTTCAGGCGTTAGTCCATCTGGATGATAATCAGTTGCGGACACCCGAATAATGATTGGATAATCCTTACCAACTTCATTCCTTGTTGCTTTTAAAACCTCTTTTAAAAATCTTACACGCTTCTCAAAAGAACCTCCGTAATCATCTGTTCTTTTATTGGATAGAGGTGATAAAAACTGATGTAATAAATATCCATGGGCAGCATGCAATTCAATTCCATCAAAACCCGCCACTACCGATCGTCTTGCAGCCATAGCAAACTGATAGATGACTTCCTTTATATCTTCTTCTGACATTTCGTTAGGAATTCCATATACTTCGTTAAATGCTATTGGACTTGGGGCAAGCATTTCCCCTTTATTTTCTGGGGAGGACTTTCTTCCACCATGGCTCAACTGAATAAAAACATTACAATTGTTTTCATGAACTGAATCCACTACTTTCTTAAGAGGATTAATATGTGAGTCAGAAAATATCCCAATATCATCTTGAAACAATCGACCACTTTCTGACACAGCAGTTGATTCAATAATAACTAAACCTACTCCTCCCTTAGCACGTTCACTATAATGTTCAACATGGTACTCTGTTGCCAAAGCCTTAGCAGTACCATTACGCTGTTGCATGGGTGCCATAATAATTCGATTTTCTAACTTCTTATTTCCAATTTTCTTAGTTGTAAATAGAATTGACAACTTATTCTCCTCCCTATAATACTGATAACCCCTGTTGTACCATCAATAGGGGTTATCTTTTGATTCTACCTTTACTTTCCTTATTTTTGATAAACTGGATAATCAACATGAGTTGGAACTTCTATCATAATGAGACGGAGATTACTGTTTGCCTGTATCGTTACTTGTGCACTGTCTTTTGAATTCGCTACGACAAAATCCTTTTCATTAAATGAAATATTATTATGATTCGCGTCTACAATTCCATTTCCCTCAATAGCTAAAATAGCTAGAGATCGGTCACTTCCAAGATTATGGGAATAACTAGACCCTTGTTCAACTTTAATATCCCACATTTTCACATCTGCTACTAACTGAACTGGTGATCCCCCTCCGATCACTTTTTTCACAATCACGTTATTTTCTTCATTACTTGAGAAATCTTCGTGGTTATATTGACTATATTTAGGTTCTCTCAAAACAGCCTCATTTAAGTAGGGTTCAAACCATATTTGAAAGCCATCGAAATCTGGTCCAATAAATGCTTCCTGATGATACACACCAGAACCTGTTTGCATAACCTGAATTCCTCCAGGACCTACTGTGCTTTTTGTACCTAGAGAATCTCCATGCTCAGCTCTTCCATTAACTACATACGTAATGATTTCAAACCCTTGATGAGGGTGAGAAGGAATAAAACCTGCTTCCTTTGACTTTGCCCATGCCCAGTAAAATAAGGGTCCAATTCTCACCACTTTTGAACCCTCACCTGGAAAGCCGATAGGTTTCTGTTCTGTTATTTTCCCCCCATCAAAAGCACCTGTCCCTTGCTGGTCTGGAGGATAAACCTTAATATCCATAATTTCACCCTCTTTCATTTCTATAAAACTTCGATTATTTTTCTTTTGACATTAACCCTAAAACTAAACCATAAACTACATGACCTAAAAACGTAAATAAGCCTGCTTTCATACCAAAGCCCAGTGCAAAAAATCCTGGATTTGGAATAACTTCAGCTTTCACTAAAGGATGAACTACTCCTGTAATTGGCATTACAATCAATCCAGCAACTATCATCATAGCAAAGACCACAGCATAAACAATTCCAGTTAAAACATTCTTTTTGGGAATAAAACGTTGGTATAAATAAGCAAATACCACTCCACCAAAGAGAAAGATTAAATATCCTACAACTACTGTTGAAAATGCCTGTGGGTTTAACCCTAATGATGTCCCATTTAACCATGCAAAATTTACACCATGATTAAATATTGAATCTGTTATTCTTAGGAATACCTCCATTATAATTGTTGCAATACTTCCGACTTTCAATGCAGATTTTAAATTTTTCATTATATAAATCTCATTTTCCTTTTTTAGTTATAATTAATTTAGATCAGAAATCGAAATAATCTAGATAAAACTAAATTTTTTTTAACTTTTCCTCTAATCATTTTTCACATTTAATGTTTCACCAAATTATGCTAGCACCACCTCCAATAAAAAATAACAAACTATATTTTGTACGTATCAAGAGATTTACCCTTAACTAAAATATTATTAATTCGAGATAATATTGTAAAAAAATATAAATCTTAGTTTTTTATGTTTTTCCCAAGCCTCTTTAAAGTTTCTTTTGTTAGTTCCATTTCCTTTTCGCTTAGACCTGACATTAACTTTTTTATAGCTTCAGCGTGTTTTGGAAAAATACTTTCCATTAATTCAATACCCTTTAATGATATTTCAGCATAGGTAATTCTACGATCTCTTGAACACGGCTTGCGATTAAGAAAACCTTTTTGTTCAAGTTTATCTACTACATACGTAATGCTTCCACTAGCTAGTAGAATACGATCTCCTATTTTTTGAAGAGGTTGAGGACCTTTATTATATAAAAGTTCTAAAACTGCAAATTCTGTTGGATTTAATTTATACCTTTTTATATCTTGTTTGGCGTATTCAATTAATGATTTGTAAGAACGGGATAAAACAATAAATAATTGCAATGCTGGGTCAGTGTCTTGTTGCTTTAATTTTTCCATGATTTAATACCTCCCAACTAAATTATCTCGAATTCAAGATAAATCATACTATATTTTTTTATTTAATGTCAAATCCTTTTATTCAATACCATTATTCACCTAATCCTCTATGAAAAACTTATGTTTTTAAGGACTGTATTTTTTTGAATAAATCCCCAAAGTGTCGCAAAAATATCTTTGGAAAATTTATCTTTTCCCCTTTATGTGATCTGAATCATAAATTTGGGTGTATTTGGC
>NZ_JBMERO010000015.1:0-88231 GCF_049310945.1 Bacillus sp. DJP31
ACTCATATAAATCAGCAGCAAAGTATAATACAAACTCCTTAAATAAATCGTAAATCAACTTCTTCCATAGTCCATCATAATCAACCAAACCGTACTCACTCGACTTCTCCAGAACCCAGTTCGTTACCACTATTTTATCACACCTTTTCTCAATATTATACATTCATTATAACACGAACAGAACAAATGTTCCTTAGATATTTCGGATTTTATTTGCTACTTCAGCTAAACCTAGCAGACTTTGAGTGTTGCAGGTACTGACCAAAATACTAGACGGTGCCTGGGGGGGATTTGCCAATTTAGGGTGATTGGCACCTACCTAATATACTAAAAAGAAGCAATAGAACCGTCCCCATGCTTCCCCCGTGGAACAATTTTGTGAAACAAGATTAATCGGGTGGTGACAGGCACGGGGAGTCAACTTTTCCATTGATTTGGTAAAAGCGTTAGCTATCCTCTTCAAGGAAGCATGCGAACCGTCCCCGTGCTTCCTCCGTGCTTCCTTACATAGTGAAAAATACAATAAGAAAAGACTCTAGCAAAGAAGCCAGAGTCCCTTTCAAATAATCTAAAATTAACGAAGAAGTTGTAGAACCCCTTGTGGTTGTTGGTTAGCTTGAGCCAACATTGCTTGTGCTGCTTGTGCAAGAATAGAATTCTTAGTTTGTGTCATCATTTCTTTCGCCATGTCAACGTCACGAACACGTGATTCTGCAGCAGTTAAGTTTTCAGAAGATGTGTTCAAGTTGTTGATTGTGTGCTCTAAACGGTTTTGAGTTGCACCTAATTTAGAACGCTCAGCAGATACTTTTTGGATAGCACTGTCGATTACCTTAGCAGCTACGTTAGCTTGACCTTGGTTGCCGACTTTTATGTCTTTAAGACCAAGTGCCGCTGTACCCATGTCTTTAAAAGCCAATTGAATGTTTTGTCCTGTGTTTGAACCAATCTGGAATGTAGCTTGGCCATCGGTATTAACATTAGCAGCAGCTGTTGTTTCAGTGAAGCTTGACAATGCATTTGTTGCTGCTGCACGGACAGCACCATTGGAATCCTTAACAGTAATTGTCAAACCATTGATTGCCCCACCATGTCCAGCCACCGAAGCAGTAAAACCAAGGTTCTTATTTGCATCTGCTGCAAGAGCAGTGTTAGCATCGTCACTTGAGCCTTCTGTAGTACCAAGTGCTGCAACAGTCAAAGAACCTGCTGCGAAAGAGTTTGTTACGGTTGTGCCATCTTTTACGTAAGAAATTGTAATTGTATCTGTTGCTGTAATTCCTAGGTTATTGCCGTTTTTATCGGTTAATGCTGTTAAAGTATCAGACAGTGCACTTGCAGTAGCTGTTTTTACTTCTGTATTGCTACTTACGTTAGCCACTGCAGATGCTTGACCTTTATCCATTGAACCGTCCAAAAGGTTTTTAGTGTTGAATTGAGTTGTATTACGGATACGATCAATTTCTTTTCCTAATTGATCAACTTCATCTTGAATATTTTTTCTATCTCCATCGGTATTTGTATCATTAGCAGATTGTACTGATAGTTCACGCATACGTTGAAGAATATCATGGGTTTCGTTTAATGCACCTTCAGCAGTTGAAATCATTGAAATTCCATCTTGAGCGTTTTTAGACGCTTGGTCTAATCCGCGAATTTGTCCACGCATTTTTTCAGAGATTGCTAATCCAGCTGCATCGTCTCCAGCTTTGTTAATACGAAGACCTGAAGATAACTTTTCCATAGATTTTGATTGTGCAGTAGATGCACTGTTCAACTGACGATGTGTGTTAAGTGCTGCGATGTTGTGATTAATTCTCATTTTTAAAATCCTCCCTGATAGTTGGGGTCCACATCCTTGTGGTCCACTTATTTTTTTTGTAAGTTGTTGCTTACATATCTTATATCGACATGCTTCTACAATGTTTAATAGAGTTTTATACTTTTTTGCAAAAAAAGATCTACTTTTTTTAAAAGTAGATCTTAAAAGGGTATAGAAGGTATTTTCGCCTTATTACCGTTTAAGCTTTTCTAACAGATTACTAGGTAGCTTAGCTGCCACTTCATTTTCCGCTTTAATCGTCAGGAAGATTTCCTTCCTATGTATATCAACATTCCTAGGGGCACTTATCCCAATTTTAATTTGGTCACCTTCTATTGAAAGAACCTTTATCTCAATGTCTTCACCAATTTGAATAGCCTCATTTGTTTTTCTTGATAGAATAAGCATTCTTATCTCTCCTCTCTCAAAGAGGAATACTCATTTAATAGGTGTCTCGAATTGTATTTGTAATCGTTAAGTATCACTTGCCTACCTAGTCTTTTATTTTTATTAACAATGACTGGTGCCTGAAGATTTACTGTAGTTTGTTCAAAAGGCTCCTTTATAGAAAGAATATTGAATACAATACTGTCGTTCTTGTCCTCAAGCTGTAGTTTCTCCACAATAGATTCCGACAAATCAAACTCATAGTTAGGAAAAGTTAAAAATGGTTCAATGACAACAAAACCTAGATCTCTTTCTTCAAGGGATTGCAATATTAAAAATGGACTTTCCGTATCTAACGGCAAAAGAATAAATTTCTTATTTTCTTCAAAGCCAGGAAGTCCGTTTTCAAAGACAACAATTTCAGTTTCATTTACTTCAATATTACCATGATATTTCGTTTCATAATTCATCTTTTCACCACTTCTATATGTATTGTTCATAGTTTATACCAACATGCTTGAGATTAGCAAAATCAATATCCAAATTATTTTTATTGGTTAAGGAAACCTCTACATTACCTGGTGAATAGTTCATATTTGGTTTATTTGTCTGAACTTGAATGATCGGCTTTTTTTGTTGAACATCTATATTGACCTTAGCTGGTGTAAATTGAATTTTTACACTTCCAGCAGAAGGAACCCAGCCAATATTGAAATCATATTCTTTTGACCTACCGTTTTGCTCGGCAATCAAAGCAATGGCATTTCCGCCATTTTCAATCATCATGAGCTGGTCCCCTTCCGAAGACCTTCTAGCAACCCCTTCAAGGAACGAATTATACCCTAAACTAGCAGCTTCTTCTACCCTCTTAAAGATACTTTTTAGATCAACATCTTCACGAGCTTTTGTTTGATCAATGGATAGCCTTGACGGTTCAGTTGTTATTTTCATATCCGCTTTGGGCTGCTCAATGGATAAATTGGCAGGGTGCTGTTCTATCGACAAAGTAGCATTGTTTGTTTTCAATCCTATTTGAGCAAAAGTTGATTGAAGTCGAATTTGCGGGATCTGCACTATAAACCCTCCTTTCTTTTGAAAAAAAGCTATCTTTCAACTGAAAGATAGCCGGAAACATTTAACGTAGAAAATCTAGTAGAGAAGGCTGAATAACTTTTGCACCAACACCTAATGCTGCACGATGAACCGTTTCCTGAATCTTCAGATCTGTAATTACACGTTCAATATCAGCGTCTTCATTATTAGAAAGCATCTTATTTGCGATTACTTCTTGAGTACTTAAGCGGTCTTCTATTAACTCCACTCGGTTATAACGAGCACCAATTAATGCACGTTCCGAAACAATGTTCGTCAAGTGACTATCAATGGTTTCAAGTGATTTCCCGATCTCTGAACCAGTAGAATTATTCTCTAATTTCGAAATAATATTCTTTAAATCAGAAAAGAATGTAGCACTAAAGGTATTCGTTGGATTACTATTAACAACAATGTTAACACCTTTAGAAAGCTCAATCTTCACTTCTTGAAAGTCTGTTGGAACAGCGGACTGTTTCGACACTATTAGATCAGATGTGTTAATTGCAGTATCAGCAAAAGTTGCACCTGGAGTACCCGCAGGATCTGTTATCTCAATTGTGTCTGTCCCATATGAGAAGAGTAAGTCACCGTTACCGCTGTTTATATATTCTCGCCCTTTATACGTCACAACAAATTCTTTACCATCTGCAGGCAAACTTGAGATAGGCAAGTTTATATCTGCAACCTTAACAGGAGCACTAGTCGTATCTGATCCATTAAAGATAAATTTATTTCCAACCTTGGTATTGGCAATAGACTCCAAGTGATTGGCTAACTCTTTGATTTCAACGGCAATCGCCTCACGCTGGTTTCCTTCATACGTATCATTACTAGCCTGAACAACCAGCTCACGTATACGTTGAACTGCAGAAGTCCCTTTATCATAAGCAGCATCGGTGTTCTCTACCCAGTTATACGCCTCTGAAAGGTTACGCTGATATTGTTCTATCTCAGTTAAATCTGTTCGGTAGTTCATACCTTTCATCGCAATAACAGGATCATCTGAAGGTCTACTGATCTTTTTACCAGTAGAAAGTTGCTCTTGGTATTTATCCAAACGTGAATAGCTACTACTTAAGTTTCTAAGCATACTGTTTGCAAGCATAGACTGTGTTACGCGCATTTAAAACACCTACCTTCCGCCAGTTCCTAGACCGTTTATTATTTTATCGAGCATTTCATCTATTATTGTGATGTTTCGAGCTGATGCATTGTATGCATGCTGAAACTTGATCATATTGGTCATCTCTTCATCTATAGATACAGCACTCACTGATTGACGTCTTTGTTCAACTGAGTCTCTTAGTACTCCACTGTTGTTTGATAGACGATTAGCTTCTTGGCTATTTACCGCCATATCTCCAATGACACCTTCGTAATAAGCATTAATACTTGTCGGAACACCATTGATGGTTAAATTATCTTTTACATCCGCTAAAAGTAGGGCATTCCCACTGTCACCAGGTTTTTTTGTTGCAGCGGCTGCAATCTTTTCTTTTGTTAATGTTGGATCAATAATCATATTTTTGGCATTGATTTCAGTACCATTTCCGAAAGAGAAGAACCCTCCGCCAGGAACTCCACTTAAATCAAACCCTGCTTTATGCTGAGTAGTAAATGCTTCACCGAAGCTTTTTGCCAATAGATCAAGTTCATCCAGCATTTTTGGATATAATCCTGATTCAGTTGTTGCAGTGTCCATATAACCAAATGAATCTATTAAACTACGAAGCTTTCCGTTCGTATTAAAACTATTAATATCTATTGTATTAGTACCTAAAGTAATACTCTTCACTAAACCTGTGCCTGTGTCGTAATTTGTCCCTTGAATGGCTAAAGGCACCGAGCCCATGCTTATCCCGTCAATGATTCCTGGCTTACCAGCAAGCTCGTTAGCCTTCACTAGATCACCAATAGAATTACCTGACTTATCAAC
Organism: Bacillus sp. DJP31; assembly: GCF_049310945.1. NCBI lineage: Bacteria > Bacillati > Bacillota > Bacilli > Caryophanales > Bacillaceae > Bacillus > Bacillus sp. DJP31. Next base: position 5,241 of record NZ_JBMERO010000015.1, read on the forward strand.
TAATTCTACTTTTAGAATTCCTTCTGCACTACTACTAGGTTTACCACCGCTCGTAAGTCTAGTCACTTTAATATCTACTAAACCAGAAAGCTCATCAATTAATCGATCGCGCTCATCGTATAAGTCATTGGGTACATAACCATGAGGTTCGATTTCAGAGATTTGCTTGTTTACATTATTGATCTGATCAGATAATGAATTCACTTGACCAACGGTTACATTTATTTGGTCTTTAAAATCACCTTGGATCGCTGATAAAGAATTAGATAAGAAGTTGAACGTTTCCGCAACTGCACGTCCTCGTTCTAAAACAACTGAACGTGCACCGGGGTCTTCTGGTTGAGTGGAAAGGTCTTGTAGAGACTGCCAAAATCGGTCAAGTGTAATGGATAATCCGCTATCCGATGGTTCATTCATGATTTCTTCCATCTTTTCAAGCGCTTCACTACGAGATGACCAATAACCAGTCTTTGCATTTTCATTTCGATATTGCTTGTCTAAAAAACTTTCTCGAATACGCTCGATTGAACCCGCTTCAACACCTGTTCCCATTTGCCCAGGAATCATTGGACTGTTCATGGAAGCAGCAGGATAAGGCTCCGTCTGTTTAAAATCTACCCGTTGTCTAGTATATCCCGGCGTATTGGCATTTGAAATATTATGACCCGTCACATAGAGGGCGGATTGCTGAGCGACCATGCCTCTTCTAGCTGTTTCTAATCCTTGAAATGTAGAACGCATAATTAATTCCTCCGTCTCCTATGCTTTCGAGTCAAATACAGAACGCTTTACAGGTTCAGTTTGACCTTTATTCGTTGGTTTATTGTAGTTAATGGTTTGTGGTTGTGGCATGAATAAATCGAGTGAAGAATTCACAAACTGCAATGACGAATAGATTAATTCTTGGTTTAACCTGTTTACCTGCTTCAATTCTTCTAAAAGTAGGGTCAGCTGATCTTTTATAAAAAGCAGTTTACTACTTTCAGTTGAGGGAATGACGTTTACTACATCCGTTAAGCTTGGTTCATCCCCCTGAATAGGGTATCCACTCAATAGCTTGACAACAGTAATCTTCCGCTCGTCCTCAAGCTTATTGATCGCCATCACATGTTTATTCTCGTCTTTTATAATAGAGGAAAGAGCCCCAATGTCGCCTCGCTTAATAACCTCTGTTTTTCGGTTCTCAAGTTCAAATAGACTTTTGTGTAGAGAAACCATTTTTCGTAAACAATCTATAAGCTTTTCAGCTGACATATCCACTCACCTCACTTCAAAAGTGTATGAGCCCCGGTTAGCCTCAGGCATAGCAAATGTTCTGAAGCGAAGAAAAGGGTGCATTTCCCTTTTATTTGATTCAGGTTATTTGACCTCGAGGGGCTGGGCTCTGGAACTAGACTCAAAGAAAAATTTAGGACTTGAGTCAACCCCAATCCTAAATTAGTTTTTTGAAAAATATTGAAGTACGCTCTTCGCTACTGAATCTGCATGTACCTGGTACGTCCCAGCTTCAATCTGCTTTTTCAAAGCTTCTACCTTTTCTAAACGCTCTGTAGCAACCTTGGATGTTACCTGCATTTCTTTTGCAGCAGACGAGATTTCAACCTTGTCCGTTCTTGCAGCTGCTTTTTCGCCACCTTGAACTTTGTTTAGGTGCTTTTTATATGGATTAACATTTAATGAACCGATGTTATTGATTTTCATGGTATATACATCCTTTCTCCCTTCCGATAATACATCTATACTTATAGTATCGGAAGAAAAGGGAAAAAGTTTACATCATAAGTAGAATTATTTTCTATCTTTTAGATGAATAATAAGTCCCCATCTTGGATTTCTTTTCTCTCTCTTCTTCTTTTTGAGCTTCACGAAGGTCACTCTTTATTCCTTTAGCACAGTTCTCACAAACTCGACCTTGGCGGATCAGCGTTTTGCATTTTTCGCATGGATATCCCAGGTTAGGGAATTGGGCAAGCTTTAATTTTCCATTACGAATCCAACGAATGACGAGGGTTTCTTCTACTTCTGTTTCATCACAAACTTCAACTAAGGTTGCCGTACGATTTTCCTTCTTTCGGATATAATCATAAACCTTATCAAATAACTTCATTTCTTCTTTATAACAAGCTGGGCACACTTCTTGTGTCGGTGTTTGGACAAATAATTTATCACAGTTCGGACAATTTGCTAACTCTCCCATTGTAAAACCCCTCTACTTTCTCTTATGTATCCATTATATCGACAAAATACGACTTTGATAAAGAGAAAATGTTTGGGAATGTTTAGCTTCTGATGACAGTTAAGGAGGATATTTGGGATGCACCATGTTCTAAAAGAACTTTTGCTGCGTTACGGATGGTGCTTCCTGTCGTATAGAGGTCATCAACAAGGAGAATATGCTTGCCGTATACATTGATCTGAGGCAAGACTTCAAAAGTAGTATTACTTTCTATTCTTTCTTTTCGACTTTTTTTACTTTGCTTGATTTCATGTTTCTTTGTCATGAGCGGAGTCACTTTTTTCCCAAGCAGTTCGGCAAGTAGTTGAGTCTGATTGAACCCTCTTTCATATAGACGTTCGTCACTCAGTGGAATGGGACAAATTAAGTCTACCTTAGAATATTCTTTTCGATAAAGTCGGCTTAACTCGTGACGGAATACTTTAACTAACTCGACATCTCCTCTAAATTTAAACTGATTCAAAATCTCCTTCATTCCTTCATTGTAAATATAAACGGATCGATTTTTCATCATTTTATCAGTCCAAAAGGGAATCCGCCTCCATTTCTGACAGTCTTCACAAATGGAAGGCTCCTCCATCATTCTTCCACAATCATTACACAAAGGACCTGTTATTTTCTCAAGATCTTTTTCACATCTACCACATAGAGGTGCATCCTCCATTGTTAAAAATGCCATCCACCCAATTTTCACTACTGGCTCAAAGCACATTAAGCATTTACTCACCTTGACCTCCAGTCAGCAGTCCACGTTCGCTCGCCTGCTTATTCATACTTAGAATTTGCTTTCTAGCCGCTACCATGGCATCGGTTTTCCCATAATGGAAGAACAAGATTTCACCAGAAGGGTCTGCCGAACTTCGGCCTACTCTTCCTGATATTTGCACTAAGGCGCTTTCGGTGAACACGGGGTCATCTGCTCCTAGAACGGCTACATCCGTCTTAGGAACGGTTACCCCTCTCTCTAAAATAGTCGTTGTAAGCAGAATCGGAATCTCACCCTTTCGAAATAATTGTACTTTTTCTTTTCTGAATGAATCTTTTGAGTGCACGCCTTCGATATTTGGGTATTTAGCTTTAAGTAAAGGGAGGATTTCTTCAAGAAGTTGAATGGAAGGGATAAAAAGAAAAGATTGCCTTTTGGCTTCAAGTTTTTCTGTTATCCAGGTTGATATAGGGGGAGGCACTTGTTTCTTAACCACACTCTTTTTCCAGTTTCCACACCATTTGAATTCTGGGACCGGTAAGGGAAAACCGTGATAGCGAGCTGGGATTGTAACGGCGGACAGCGTTTTCTTCTCCACCTTTCTTCTCCATTCCTTGTCTGGTGTAGCTGTCAGATAGATAGTAGAGGACCGTTCCCTCTTCACCTGCTCAACGGCTCTTTTTAACATCGGTTCAAATGAAAAGGGAAAGGCATCGACTTCATCGATTACCACCATATCAAAGGCTTTGTGGAACCGGAGTAGCTGGTGAGTTGTGGCCACGGTAAGGGGAGTTAACTGCCTTTCGTCTTCACTTCCCCCATACAAGGCTGTGATGTTTACTTCCGGAAAGGCTTGCTTCAATCTTGGTACTAGCTCGATGACGACATCCGTTCGGGGCGTGGCGATACACGTATACTTACCCGTTGCCAAGGCTGTTGCGATTCCTTCAAACAGCACTTCAGTTTTCCCAGCCCCACAGACTGCCCAGATAAGCCGATCACTCTTTTCCTCAACCGACCTCACCAGCTCATCTGAAGCTAGCTGTTGTCCTTTCGACAATTGCCCACGCCATTCGAGTGGATCTTCATATATAAACTTATCAACCGGTCCTGCCCAACTGACAAGTGGGGTACACTGACTCACTCTCCCCATGGTTATACACTTTCTACAATACACACATTTCTTTTGGCACCTTGCACAAAGAAAGGAACCAAACAAATCGTCCTTTTCATTGCCACAACGTCCGCAATGAAAACTAGCTTTTTCTTTATGAACACCGTAATGATAACGAACATATCCATTTTCAAAATGAACTTGGATGTCTTCAATTGGATAGGGAATTTCATCTAATAGGAGTTTTCTACCTTGAAGGGTTTTCTGGAGGTCTTTTGAGTAGGTGAAAGAGAGGTTTACTGGAATTTTAGGAATGGAAAGTTCACAAATGGGTTTGGCTTCTTTTTCGTAAGATAGAGTGGGATAAATAATAGTTTCTTTTTGTATGAATAACATTTTTGCTCCTTTTTTAAAAATTGATAGTGGAATTTGTTTGGTAAGTTATTATTTGGAGGGATATTTCGATAAATTGGACAAATTGGTTGGTAAATCGTAGAGGAATCGAACAGCAAGTTGATTTTATCAGCGCCTAACAGAATATATCGGCGATTATCTATTTTTATCAGCGATTATCCGATTATATCAGCTATTAGTGAGATAGATCGGCGATAAAACAAAATCACCCATATCCATGTATCTTTCTAACAAAAACACACGCGACCACACCATCAAGCCGCGTGCCTATTAATCATTTATTTCTTATACCAACCTAATCCAATCGCACCCTCACCTAGATGGGTGCCAATAACCGGTCCAAAATGACTGACCATCACTTCAGCATTCGGGTATTCTATTTCAAGATCAGCCTTCAGTTCATTCGCTTCCTCTAAACGGTTCGCATGAATCACAACGGCTTTGACGAGAGTACCATGATTTGCATCCTTTTTGAACAATTCAAAAATACGCTTAATTGCTTTTTTACGAGTACGAATTTTCTCAAATGGCACAATTTTCTTGTCAACAAAATGCAGAAGTGGCTTCACCTGAAGAAGGCTACCAACAAAGGCTTGAGCACTGCTCAAGCGACCGCCTCGCTGCAAATGATCGAGATCATCCACCATAAAATATGCTCTTAGTGATTTCTTCATCTCAACAAGTCTATCCATAATCTCTGAAGGGCCCTTCCCCTCCTGAGCAAGTTTAGCTGCTTCGAGAACATAAAATCCTTGAGGCATACAGCTGATTTCTGAGTCAAAGGGGAGAACCTCGATACCTTCAACCATTTCCCCAGCTGAAACAGCCCCTTGATACGTCCCGCTGATCCCACTTGAAAGATGAATACTAATGACCGCATCATAATCCTTTGAGAGTTTTTCAAATAATTCAACAAACATCCCAATTGCAGGTTGTGAGGTTTTAGGCAACGCACGGCCACCCTTTACTTCCTCGTAAAAGGCTTCCGTTGTTAATTCTAGTTCTTCCTGATAGGACTCATTTCCAAAAACAACATTCAATGGGAGCATATGTATATTCAATTCTTCACGTAATTCCTTCGATATATAGGCCGTACTGTCCGTTACAACGGCTGTTCTCATTTATTGTACCTTCCTTATTTAAGCATGTAAGTTTCTTATTTCATTTTACATGAATTGAAACCAGGATGCATTACTATTTGACTTTAACTCGAAAATAGCATTTTACGGCTCTTTTAAGTCATTATGGAGAAATAGTAATTTACATCTTCAATTTAAACAAACGTTTGTTTAGCACCTACTCAAAACTCAACTATATCAAGTTATTTTAGCGACACGATAAAAATAACTTTTTTCTAGGCATGAAAATTAATATACTAGAAAATTATAGCCCTTTTCGACATAAAAACAATACAACACTTTTTGAAAATAGTGAATTTCTCATGTAATTTAAACAAACGTTTGTTTAACGCCTCAACGAAACTCAGCAATAGCAAGTTATTTTAGCGACACTATGAAATGAACTTTTTTCATACCTACAAAATAAATATCCTAGAATATAGACATAATACGACAAATAATTGCTTTTGAAGAGATAGATATTTTTCAACAATAGTAAATTCATCACCTGTTTTAAACAAACGTTTGATTAACACCGCATCAAAACTCAGGACTATCAGCTTATTTAAGCGACACCTTGAAATGAACTTTTTCTTTAAGGTGAAAATTAGTATTCCAGGAAAATACCACAGCCTACATAAAATACTTAGATATCCTATCCGAATCTAGTTTGTTTTAGAAGATTAAAACTAGTCTGATCTCCTAAAACATCACTCACGGAAAAATATCACCACGCAAACCTTCTACCCCATATTTCAAAATACTAATTTTCACGAGTAATTTAAACAAGCGTTTGTTTAGGTCATACTCAAAACACAGCTATATCAACGCATTTTAGCGACACCATAAAAATAACTTTTTTCTGCTTGCAAAATTAAGTATCTTACTATACGAAATCTATCTTTATCCTTAAAACAAAAAAAGACAACCAGCAAAAAGCTGAACGTCTCCCTTACTTCTATTTATCGCACATCTACCCAGCCGTTTTTGATCGCAACGACTACAGCCTGTGTCCGGTCATTCACATTCATCTTGGTTAAAATGTTACTCACATGGTTTTTAACCGTCTTTTCGCTTATGAATAAGGACTCACCGATACCACGGTTGCTTTTTCCGTCTGCGAGAAGCTGTAGAACTTCGCATTCGCGTCTAGTTAACAGATGTAATGGGCGTCTAATTTCAATTTCCTTTTTAATCGCCTTACTATGACTTGTAGCTAGGCGGCGATATTCCTTCACAAGGTTGTGGGTGACTTTTGGGTGTAAATACGACCCACCGTCTGACACTACCTTTACCGCTTCTACTAGTTGATCTGCATCCATTTCTTTCAGCAAATACCCTTGCGCTCCTGTTTTGAGTGCATGGGTCACATAATTTTCATCATCGTGGATAGATAGGATGATTACCTTTGTGTCTGGATATTCAGCAATTAATTGTCCGGTTGCCTCGATACCATTAAGTGTTGGCATGTTAATATCCATAATGACAACATCTGGCCTATGTTCCCCAACTATTGACAAGGCTTCCTTCCCATCATCACCTTCTGCGACCACTTCAAAGTTAGATTCAAAATCCAAGATTTTTTTTACTCCTTCACGGAATAACTGATGGTCATCAATGATTACAATACTTGTTTTCTTCATCTTTTTCGCCTCCCAGAGCGCTTTTCCAACTAAGCATTCAACGGGACTCTAAACATGACTACCGTTCCTACAGTAAGTTTAGAGTCAATCGTGAGTTCACCGTCAAGAATCTCAATTCGTTCTCTCATGCCCATTAAACCAAAGGATTTATCTCTTTTCTCGTTTACGTTAAACCCTTTTCCATTATCTTTTATGACAACAACAATTTGATCACGCCCGATTTCAAGCTTGACTTGCACCTCAGATGCCGCAGCGTGTTTGCTGGCATTTTGCACCGATTCCTGAACTAATCGAAACAGTGCGACTTCAAGCTTTGGTGGTAGTCTCTTATCTAGACCTATATGTACAAAACGAATGGCAGCGCCTTTATTATAATCTTCGATCGTATCCAGGTATTTTTTGAGTGTTGGTACTAAGCCCAAATCATCGAGTGCCATTGGACGAAGGTCATAAATAATTCTCCGCACTTCATAGAGGGCATTTCTGACCATCTTTCGTAAGTTCCGAATCTCCTCGATTGCTTCTTCTCCACCTCGTTCACGGTGAATCTTCTCAATTAGATCCGATCTCATCATCACATTGGCGAGCATTTGAGCTGGACCATCATGAATCTCCCGAGACAATCGACGGCGTTCCTCTTCCTGGGCTTCAATAATTCGCAATCCGAAGTCTTGCTTTTGCTTGGCATCCTCAAGTATATCACCAACCGCCCTCAAGTCACTATCCAGATAGTTAAGGACAACCGATATTTGTCCAATCAGAGCCTCTGCTCGTTCGATGGTTTCTTGTAAACCAATTAAACGTCTCTCTATGTCGTCACGCCGGTCACGAAGCTGCTTCTCCTTCTGACGGATAACCGTTAGCTCCATTTGCAATTTATGAGCTTTTTCATAAGCCTCACGTATTTCATCCTCAGAGTAGCTCTTAAAATGCTTACTCACCTCAGCAAGTCTAGTTCTTGCAAACCTAGCTTGTCCTTCCAGTTTATCGCCTTCATCAATCGTAGATAACACCTGGACTTTTATTTCCTTAAGCTCCTCTGATAAAGATTCAAAATCCTGACGAGATTGCTCTCCAATCCGAAAAATCTCACCTTTACTGGACTCAACAGTATCTACCATTTTTTCTAATATTTGATCGAGCATCTTGCTATCAAGTTTTTGCTTCTTTTTTGCAGGCATATACTATTCCTCCAAATTAACAGTACAATAAAGAATGCACAGATTTCTAGCAACTTCGTACCTATTTCTATATATGTATATTATAGGACAAATGATCTATAAAAGGCTAATGTTTATAGTAATATTCTATCCATAAATAGTTCGTAACCAATCAAGCTATTATGTCCATAACACATTAGACCTCATAAATACTTTTTTACAGGAAAAAATTTAATAATTGAATGAAGAATCATGTCGAATTATAATAGAAAGAGTATGTTCTTTTATGGCTAAAGAAGTAATACTATATATATCGTTTACCCTAAGCTAAAAAGAGATAGGGGCTGAGTCACATGCTTTTAAGCTACAAGACAATAAAAGGCTATGGTGAACACGAAATTATCATACAAAAATCCAGATTCATCTGTTATGTAGATCGAGCAACCACAGAGGAAGAAGCACAAGCATTTATTGCGAAGATCAAAAAGCTACAGAGAGACGCGAGTCACAATTGCTCGGCTTATTTGATTGGTGAAAATAATCAAATCCAAAAAGCAAACGATGACGGTGAGCCAAGTGGGACGGCTGGTGTACCTATTTTAGAGGTTCTAAAGAAAAGAGATCTAAAGGACATGGTTGTTGTCATTACAAGATATTTTGGCGGGATTAAGCTAGGTGCTGGTGGGCTGATCCGGGCGTATGGAACGGCTACTTCTGAAGGTATAAATCATGTTGGAATAGTTGAACGTAAGCTTATGAGGGTAATGAGTGTAACCGTTGATTATGCTTGGGTTGGGAAGATTGAGAATGAGCTTAGAGCGGCAGCTTATCAGGTGAAGAACATTCATTATACGGAACATGTCGAATTTGAGATATATGTTGAGGAAGGTCGGACTGAGTCGTTTCGTGAGTGGATTGTGGAGATGACGAATGGGCAGGGTAATATTTCGCTAGGTGATCTTGAATACCTAGAGAATAAAAAGATATAGTTACTAAAAACACCACTATAATACTTAAGTGGTGTTTTCTTCTTGTCTTATTTATTCCTAGAAGTTATAGGTCGTAAACCATTAATAAAGTTTAGTAATGGCTTATAGTCCTCACCAATCAATCCGATTTTTTCCACGATAATTTCAACAGCAATTAATATTGTAACAAGAAGCAGTAAAGCAACCCATATAGAAGCAATTGAGAAAATAAATGCTGATAATCCAAAAATAGCACTCATTGCATAAATTATTAATACTGTTTGACGATGCGAATACCCAATTCTTAACAAACAATGATGTAAGTGTGATTTATCAGGTGCAGAAAGCGGCTTTTTATTGACAATTCTTCGCACTATTGCGAAGAGAGTATCCGATATTGGAACACCCAAGATAACAACTGGAATGATTAGAGAGATAAAAGTAACGTTCTTAAATCCTAATAACGCGAGTACACCTATCATATATCCTAAGAATAATGCTCCTGAATCACCCATGAATATTTTAGCTGGAAAAAAGTTAAATACAAGGAATCCAGCAGTAGATATAGCTAATATTAAGGCCACTACCATTACATATGGCTGTCCAAAGAGTAATGCCATTCCTGCAATTGTTAGTAGAGCTATTGAGGAAACACCAGCTGCTAATCCATCTAGACCATCAATTAAGTTGATAGCATTCGTTACGCCAATTATCCAAATAATTGTTATTGGGATACTTAGCAATCCAAATTCTAGCTTAGCATCGAATGGCAGGTTAATGAATTCAACACTTATTCCCCCATACGTTACAACTACGATAGCCGCAATAAGTTGCCCTAATAACTTAATTTTGGGTGTGATCTCTTTAATATCATCTAACATACCTGTTAGAAGGATAATTAAGCCTCCTAATAATATGGCCAAATGATGAGGGTTGTCAGGTTGTTTTATGATCAATAGACCGATAATAAAACTTAAAAAGATGGCTAGCCCACCCAACCGCGGCATGATATTTTGATGTACTTTTCTATTATTTGGTTTGTCTGTAGCACCGATTTTAAAGGCAAGCATCTTAACAACCGGAGTTAGTATGACAGTCATAAAAAAGCATATAATCAATGTTAGAAATAACATATGTTCCTCCAAAGTTATAAGGATTATCCTTAGTTTGTCTTATAGTGATGATATATAATAAGTTATTTTTATGAAAAAATTGGGAATTTTCTTTTTGTAGAATTCTATCAAGTTATAGCATTTTCAGTATTATTTTGGAACTTGAACTTTTTAGGTTGCAAATCACTAATACTTATAATAAATGGTTATGCTAATTTAATCTATATATTTTTTTGTAAATTATTCTTTTACCCAGATTATTCATGCAAAACAATAAAAAAGCGGGAAGTCTTTATCAGTCTAAGGGCCTCTCAAGGCATTACAAAGACAATAGAAGAGAAAATCAACGTTATTGATTCTACCTTTCATCACACACATACCAACCACTCCGTCATCATGCAGAAAGTTTATCAACATCTTGCAGGTTATCATACGGACGATGCGGCTGATGATCTACAAGTTGAACCTACGATGCTACGTGTTTTTTCAAAAGATCGCTTAGCCTCTCAACCAACCATTTTTCGGGTTAATTCAAAAGTAGACGAAGATACCGTGAGTCAATTTCAAGAAGTCATCCAATCCTTATTTGACCGAGTACAGCTCGTAAAACCGAGTGATGGTTTTATCTTTGATCTCGATTCTGCTAATTTCTAGACCACAGGAAACCAAGAAAAATTTAACATACAATGGCCATTACCAAACCATGGGCTACCATCCATTGTTCTTATTTGATCGACTAACTGGAGATTGTATAAAAGTCGTTTTAAGAAGTGGTTCCGCTCGCTCTATGACATTTAAACTATGCAGTAGTTGCTTATACAAAGGTGCATTTTGGCAAACATTATCGAATATTCAACAACTCCAAGTCAGAATAAAGTAGATCGTTTACTACTATCCTATTTTTTTAAAAATAGTGTTCAACCAAGGGGGAAGTATGTCCATTTTTGCTTGATTAGTTCATCTGATAAGGAAATTTATATATCCATTTAATGAAGGTGAAGGATAAATCAAAAATAAAAAAATATGTAAGTGGAATTCACTATCCCTGCATTTTGTGGAGTATTTTTGGTCGAAATAGCTGTTCCCTGAATAATTTGGGTTTTAATAATTCTCATTTGTTTCTCTCGATTCGGAGTTATATTATAATGACGTTTTTCTTAGAGAAAAGGTTTCAGTATGATATAAATTCGTATTGCCTTCAAAAATTGTGACCGCATTAGTCACGTTTACAGATTAAATCCTTACTGAATGTTTAAACATTAAAAGGAAAATCTCATCTATCCAACCATATAATTCAATTTCAGGCAATTTTTAGCTCCCTGTCTCCCATAAGGTATTGGGAGCAGGGAGCTAAAATTCTTAACTGGAAGAATCTAAACAAGATTTGTAACGGATTCAAAGGATCAATTAGGCACCTGCACTAACATTTCCAGATAATTTTCGACCTTTTCCTTTAAAGGTGAAATTCTTATATTTGAGTGCTCTCTTTTCGATGGCATACCATGACAAAATTGCAAAGATTAGAGTAATTGGAAAAGAGAATAGGAAATTTCCCAACGGAGTTATCTGATCATTAAAAAGATATACGACCACTTGTTGAACCGGGAAAGCATAAATGTAGATTCCATAAGAGAAATCGCCAAATTTCCCGAAGTTATGCATGCGTAATCTTGTTTCAAATGCTAAATAAAATAGAAGATAAGCTCCGAAAATTGTAAACGAGTAGACAAAGTAACCTAATTGGGCTGTCAATAATAATGTGACAAATGATACCAATGCCAACCAACCATTTAATTTAATCTGACTTCTAAAAAGGTAAAAAACCATTCCAGCGCTAAAATATCGAAATAGGTCTGTATAAAGCCCACCCTTGCCTAAAAAGTAAAGGACAGTACTTAGGAAAAAGCACAACAAAACAAATCTTTTATCAAGCAGTCTTGTAACACCCAAAACAACAACTACGATATAAAAGAAAAACTCATACCATAAAGTCCACAAAGAACCGTTTACTGCACCTGGCCAAATATTTGATTCGAAAACCCCTGGTAGGTCATACTGAACCCAGTACAAAGTAATTGTCTTTAAATAATCATACGTTTCACGGTTTTTGAAATAATCTATCAAGCTTAAGTCCGTAAGAATTGGACCTACTATAAATGTAGATAGAAGCACACAAAATACAAGCCCTGGAAATATTCTTAAGGTTCTGGCTTTAATGTAGTAGATCGGGTCCTTTGATCTTTCAAAACTTTGGGTAATAAGAAACCCACTGATTACGAAGAATATACTAACCGCAAATTCCCCAAATGTCATTTGTCCCTTAGTGAAAATCGCAAATGGTTCTGAACCGTTATTACCGGTTGTTAAAGGGTAGGCATGCGAAAACAGAACCAAGGAAGCCGCGATAAACCGTATAATATCTAAATTATTTTTGCGTGAATTAATACATTCTTCTATATAATTCCCTTTTAGAAACAATCAGCATTCCCCCAATTATATTTATAGGCTAAGATAGTTTCATAGTTGCCTCATTTTCCCTTAAGAAAATGGTTACTTGATAGGCGTTCTTTAGAGATTAATTCGTATCATTCGATAAACTTTTAATCCTCTACAACACCAAAAAAATTATAGCACGACCTTGTCGAAAATTGTATCACTTTATTTTCCATATATTATTTATAGTTGATATTATGTAGACTGGGGATTATAATTTTTGTTATGTACAATTTTATTCATCATAGTTTAATAAACTCAATAAAGAAGGGATTGTTACGCAATCGATAGATATCAAAGAACAGAGATAAAAAGGCAAAAAAAACAACGGTTTTTTCGCATTTTATTTCTTAGCCTCTCTATATTGATTGTCAGCGCTAGTGTATATTTTTATAATGTTTACTCAGACATAGCAAATGCTGTCGATAAAATGCATAAACCCATAGAACGAGATTCCGATAAAAGGGAGGATAAAGTCGAATTTGACCGAAAAGACCCTCTATCCATCCTTTTGGTTGGAGTAGACAAAAGAAAAGGGGATAGCGGCCGAACAGACTCCATGATTGTGGCAACTATAAACCCTGATACAAACACAACTAAACTCTTGAGTATACCACGAGATATGAAGACGAATTTAATTAGTAACAGTGACCCAAATAAAAACAGAACGAATAAAATCAATGCTGCTTATGCTTACGGTGGTATTGAAATGACAATTGATACCGTAGAAAACTTTCTTAACGTCCCTGTTGATTATTATGTAGAGGTCAATATGGAAGGCTTTAAGGATATAGTAGACGCAGTTGGCGGTATTGATGTAAACAATAAATACGAATTTGAATTAGACGGGACTACACTTCTAGAAGGTCCTCAACACTTAGATGGAGAAGAAGCTCTTCAATACGCTAGAATGCGAAATGAAGATCCACTTGGTGACTTTGGTCGTCAAGAAAGACAAAAAGAGGTTATCTCAAAAGTAGTTTCCAAGGGTGCAGGATTCTCTTCGTTAACCAATTATCATGGAATATTAGAAGCACTTCAGGAAAACGTTCTGACCGACTTAACTTTTAACGATATGATTGGCATTCAAGCTGAATACAAAAATGCAGTGAAAAGTATCCAAAAGCTCAAAGTAGAAGGAGAAGGAAAATCGATTCCGAAAGACGGTTGGTACTTTTTCGTTACGGATCAAACACGTCAGGCCCTTTCTGATGATCTGCGAGCACATTTAGGACTTCCAACTGCAACTGTTGCAAAAATCAATCTAAGCCAAAAATAAAAAGACCTCGCAAGAAGGTCTTTTTATTTTTACCTATGTTTCAGAAAAGAATGAAGGAGCAAACTCGAAATTTGGAACCTCCAAACAAGTTTCTCTTTCAAAGAAGACGTATTTTCAACAGTCGTCACAGTCGATTCGTGTCTCCGGTAATAGATAAGTTTCTCCGGAATTAGTAGGGCTGTCTTATTCATATCGGCGACCAATCCAATCCACATATCATGCATAGGTACATTTCTCGGAATAGGTAATATTTTCTCCTTAAGTTCTCTTCTAAAAGACATCGCACATCCAATATAACTATTCTTTACTATATTCTTAAAAACACCTGTACGACTTCCTCTAAACTCATAAAAAGATTCAATAGTCGTGTTCATATTACTATCAACGACCGTGATATCAGACATAATCATTTGGACGTTTGGATGTTTCTTGTAATAAGAAATTACCGTCTCAACCTTCTCAGGTTTCCAAGCATCGTCTTGATCACTTAAGAAAATAATGTCGTTTTTGGTGCGCATCATTGCATTTTCAAAATTAGAAGTGACCCCTTTTTCATCATTCATATACAACTTAACTCGGTTGTCAACTTTCATATACTCTTCTACAATAGAAATCGACTGATCTGTCGAGTGGTCATCTGATATGATTAATTCATCGTCGCTACCTAATTGAGAGAGTATGCTATCCACTTGCTGTCTAATATATTTCTCTCCATTATAAGTGGCCATTGCAACAGAAACATTCATTATATTCCTCCACTATCTTTCCACTAAAAAGTGATATCCTTCTTCCCCAGTTAAACCAAGTATATCTATTACAAAGTAGTCAATAGAGTATCTTGCTTTTAATTTTTCATTCACTTTTACGTAAGATGTCGTCATAAATTCTTTAGGTACATTCACTTGATTTCGATCTATTATACAAATATTATTGGGATGATAAAAATCATATTTCTTAATTTCTTTATTTGTAGTGATCATTTTCTTATCCGCTCCGAGCATCTCAATCGTTCTCATAGTTAGACCCGTCTGTTTTGGATGTTGTATATCGACAACTGCTCTTGATTGTTTTAATTTTGCTGTTAATTGTTCACTAGGCATACCAGTGAATGAGAATTCTGCTATTTTACTATCATCTAAATCACTAGAAAAAAGTTTTCTTTGGTAGTACATTAACTTACTAGGAATATACATAAAATAGAAGACAGATAAGTTTTTTACTGAAAACTGATCTTTCACTTCTTTTAAAATCTTATACCTGTCGCTGTGTACCGTACCGACAAAAAATAAATCGTAAACGGTTGTAAGTTTTTCTGTTGCAATCAGTTCATACTCTTTATCAAAAAACAATGGCCGGAAGGTTAAACCAAATTGTTCACAGTCCTTTTTATCAAAGGAAAAAACTTCATCAAAAAATTCTAGTTTTTCTAAAGTATTCACCTTATTTGCAACAGAATCCCAAAGCATTAGTGCCATTCTAGCATTGGGGTTCATCTCTTTGATCGCTTTTAAAAATAATATTGGTGTTGCTTCAGCTTGGCAAATGAAGATATAGTCATAATTCTTATCTTTAATTTTTAAAGTTATTTCTTCATAATACTTATTTACTTGCAAGGTAACGAGGTTTCGATTGATTCTTAATAATGCCTTTGAAACAACCGAATTAGAAGGGCGCTCGTCGAAATAATCTACTTCTGCCCCCAATGATTCCATTGATTTCAATATTTTTATATGATAATTAAAAAATAATGGGCATAAAAATAAAATCTTTTTATTTTTCAAAGTCGATTCCATTACTTATATAACCCTTTTTTCTTCATTTCTTCGATTGATTTTTGATAGTTATCTTCAACCACTTCTTGTTGATTAACCCAATCAACAAATTTAGTAATTCCTTCTTCAAAGCTTACTTTCGGGCTGAAGCCTAATTTATCATGAATTTTAGTCAGATCTGCATAGTTATGTCTAATGTCACCTAAACGATAGTTTCCACTGATTTCAATCTCTGTATCCGATTGATACTTTTTCTTTAATAAAGTTGCCACTTCTAATACGTTTGTACATACTCCTGTACCCACATTAAAGCTTTCAAAATTAGCTTCTTCTTTTTCAATTCCCAAAATCGTTGCGTCTACGATATCGTCAATATAGACAAAGTCTCTCGACTCTTTACCATCTTCAAAGATATTAATGTTATTCCCATTTTTAATAATCGTTGAGAAGATCGATAGTATTCCTGTATAAGGGTTTTTTAAGGATTGACCAGGACCGTATACATTTTGATAGCGATAGCCAACAACAGGAATATTTATTGATTTACCAACTACCATACACATATCTTCTTGCATTTGTTTCGTAATTCCATAAATAGAGGTTGGGTGAATTTTCGTTTCTTCAGTCGTTGCCATTAACTCCACATTACAATTACAGATTGGGCATTTCACTTCAAAATCTGCTTTACTCATATCTGCTTCTGTTCTTGCGACCGGGTAGACTGTACCGTGTTCAGAACAGTGGTACATTCCTTCTCCATAGATTGCTCTAGAGGCTGCGATAACAATTTTCTTCACTTGATGCTCTTCATTCGTTAAAATATGTAATAAATTTGAGGTTCCTTTTACATTCACATCGATATATTTATTAATTTCATACATAGATTGACCAGTGCCTGTTTCGGCTGCTAAGTGAACAACTACATCTATACCTTTTAACGCTTGTCTCCAGTCTTCATTATTGATAACGTCCCCATTAATAAAATTCACTTTATCTCTAATTTTCAAGAATAACTCCGATTTAGTACCATCTTCTCCGTGAATTTGTGGAGATAAATTATCTAGAACCGTTACTGTATATCCTTTATCGAGTAGTTTTAGAGCTAGATTACTACCAATAAATCCTGCTCCACCCGTAATTAGTATATTATTTGACATGTTATATTCCTTCTTTCTATATTAAAGGGCTAAAGTATTTATCTTTATATAATTTTTCTCGTACACCTAAGTTTACTCCCTATTATACAAAATGAACTGAAGAAGTTCAAACATCATTCATTATTGGGAGACTAGTGAAGTAAGGCTTTTAGTGAAAACCACTCTTTATTCGGGGGGCTATTTACCTAATTTTCTCTTAATTTTATCTATAGTCATAACAAGTACTTCATCTTTAGTTAAAAATAAAATGAATCCATAAAGAATGGAACAACTACTAATAATAAGAATAACTACTAGTATCGGATTTGAAATGAACTCACGCACAATTACTGATAAGGGAATGAACAAAATGGCATAGATTAAATATTTCATTTTGCTTAGTTCAAATAACTTAAAGTTAACTTTTAAACCAATTCTTATATAAGCATACTCTGTTAATATGAGTATTAAATGAGCGAGTGTCGTTGTAAGAATTGCATTTGTCGGTGTAAGAATATCTAGTTGGAGCAAGATGATATTAAAAATCAGATTAATAAATCCACATAAGAACATCAGCCTTACTAATATATTTTCTCTCTTTTTTACATAAATGATTTGATTCGCTAGTATTGAATCAATCCCTAGCAAAATCATATAGAATGAGAATACATTTAACACTGGAATGGCATCAATAAAATCATTTCCTCCATAAATATAGATCGCAAAATCAGAAAGAACATACATCCCTATTGAAGCAGGGAACAAGAATGCAAAATAGATTTTCGAGGTTTTATTAAGAAGGGCAACATAAGATTCATCATCATTTGCATGTAACAAATAAGATAGTCTCGGGATGGTAACCTGAACAATACTTAAGAGTAAAGCACCTATTATTCCAACAATTTGTTGAGGAATAACATAATAGGAAACATATTTTGCACTATAATATTCCCCTAACATAAACCTATCTAGCAAAGTATACAGCACGTTAGCATTTGAAAAGATAACCACAATAAAAAGTGGTCTTAAATGGCGCACAATACGTAAGTTTTTAAAATTAAATTTTACCGTTCTCTTAATATAGAAGAAACTGATAATATTGTTTAAAAATGTAGCGACAATTAACAAGATGGCATATTCACTATAATCCTCTGCACTATTAACAAAAATAAAGATCAAGATTACATAAATACTTCTCACAATAATTGTCTTAAATGTAATAAAGTCATAATTTTCCATTGCCTCATTAACCCATTCAACATAGAAAATATTGATGATGAAGTTAAAGGAGAAAATTAATAATATAGGGAAAATAACGTTATCACCGTATCCTAAGAAGCTAATCGACAAGAAGATAAATAATGTCGTTATGCTAGTAACTAAGCTTATGATAAACAAACTGGTGAATAGCTGATTAACTTTGTCCTTGTTATCTCTTATTCTGCTCATTTCACGTAAACCATATTGATAGACACCAAAACAGGCAAAAATAAAGAAATAAGCATAAATAGACTCTACGAATTGTACTTTTCCAATGGAGTCTGCACCTAACATCCTGTTTACATAGGGACCTACTAGTATAGGAAGCACTAAATTAAACATATTCAATAAGACTTTATATAAAACATTTTTAACGAGGGATTTTTGCATGATCGTGCCTTTCTACTTTTGATTGCTTAGGAATGAGGTTCTACTCATGTAATCATTCTACCTATTATCATACACATCTATGGAAAAAGAACTGATAGTCACTATCAGTTCTCATCTTTTGCTTTTAAAAATTTTCTTCATCTAGGTAGACAGCCAATGCATCCTGCCAATTACGAAGAGGTGTAAAACCTTCTTTATTTATTCTATCCTTACTAAGAACTGAATACTTTGGTCTAGCAGCCGGTCTTGGGAATTGTTCGGTTGTTAACGGATTTACCTTCACGTCAAGACGAGCTTGCTTAAAGATTTCCACTGCAAATTCATACCATGAACAAACACCTTCGTTTGATGCATGATACGTCCCGTACTTCTCCGACTCCATTAATTCAACTAAAAATCTAGCCAAATCAACTGTGTAAGTTGGAGAGCCAACTTGGTCATGTACTACTCCAACTTCACCACGTTCTTTGCCTAAGCGAAGCATAGTTTTGACGAAATTGTTGCCGTACACACCGTACACCCAAGCGGTTCGAACAATGAAGAAACGTTCTAAATGTTCCTGTAAGAACTCTTCCCCAGCTAGTTTTGTTTCACCATAGACACCAAGTGGACTTGTAGGATGGTCAACCTCGTATGGAACGCTTGCTTCCCCATTAAACACATAATCTGTGCTTACATACACCATTTTTGAACCTACTTGATTTGCTGCCTGTGCTAAATATTTTGTACCTAAGGCATTCACAAGATGAGCTGCTTCTTGATCTTCCTCAGCTTTATCGACATTTGTATAGGCCGCACAATGTATAATGGCATCTGGTTTCACTTGTTCCATAAATGCATAGACAGCTTCTTTGCTTGTAATATCCAATTGACTTCTATCTGCAGCAATAACCACATGCTTCTGTTCTGTTAAGACTTTAACGACATCTTGTCCCAATTGACCGTTCGCGCCGGTTACAACAACCTTCATTATTCTACCTCTACTTTGTCACCATATTGAGATTTAAAATATTCTTGATAATCTCCAGATATGATGTTTTTCCACCAATCCTGATTTTCAAGATACCAATTAATGGTTTGTTCAATTCCTGTATCAAAGTTATACTTCGGTTCCCATCCAAGCTCTGTCCGTAGCTTAGTAGCATCAATAGCGTAACGACGGTCATGCCCGAGGCGGTCTGTCACATACTTGATAAGCGATTCAGGTTTGTCTAATTGTTTTAAGATGGTTTTAACAATCTCAATGTTCGTTCGTTCATTGTTTCCACCCACATTGTAAACTTCTCCATCCTTCCCTTTATGAAGGACTAGATCGATAGCTTGGCAATGATCTTCAACGTGTAACCAATCACGTACATTTAGCCCATCACCATATACAGGAAGTTCTTTGTCTTGTAGTGCATTAATGATAATAAGTGGGATTAGCTTTTCAGGGAAATGAAACGGGCCATAGTTATTTGAACAACGAGTAATATTTACAGGTAAACCGAATGTCTCATGATAAGCACGAACAAGTAAGTCTGAGCCTGCTTTGCTTGCACTATAAGGACTATTTGCGGCTAATGGCGTTTCCTCTGAAAAGTAGCCTGTTTCACCAAGCGTTCCATATACCTCATCTGTCGATACTTGTAGGTACTTTTTCACTCCAATTTCTTTAGCTGCATCTAAAAGGGCCAAAGTTCCTTGTATATTTGTCTTCACAAAAATATCTGGGTTTGTAATGCTTCTATCAACATGCGACTCGGCAGCAAAATTTAAAACATAATCAAACTTCTCTTTTTGAAAGAGTTCATTTACAAAATCTCGATCTGCAATGTCACCCTTTATAAAAGTGTAGTTGGACGCATTTTCAATGTCTTTTAAATTCTCTAAGTTTCCTGCATATGTTAAATAGTCTAAGTTAACAATCTGATACTGTGGATATTTAGTAACCATATAGCGAACAAAGTTACTTCCTATAAATCCTGCTCCACCTGTTACGAGTAATTTCATGGTTGTTCCTCCTACTTGTCGTATACAAAGTTATGATTAATTTCTGCTAAAACCGGAAGTTTTGCGTCTTTGTCAGAAAGGATCGGGTTTGCTGTCGGCCAATCAATTCCTAGGGTTGGGTCATTCCAAATAATACCTGCATCATGTTCTGGTGAATAATACTCATCCACTTTATAGGCAACTGTTGTATCTGGTACTAGTGTGCAGAATCCGTGTGCAAATCCTTGTGGGACTAATAACTGCCGTTTGTTGTGTTCACTTAAGATGACACCAATCCAAGCTCCATATGTTGGTGAACCCTTTCGAATGTCAACGGCTACATCATAGATTGCACCCGTAATACAACGCACTAATTTAGTTTGTGCCTTTGGATTTAATTGAAAATGCAATCCTCTCAATGTGCCAACTGGAACCGAAAGAGACTGATTATCCTGGATAAAATCTAGGTTTAAGCCTAATTTTTCAAATACGTCTTTGTTATAGCTCTCCATAAAGTAACCTCTATGGTCACCAAATACTTTAGGCTCAAGTATCACAACATCTTCAACTTTAGTTTTAATAATGTTCAACGTTTCCACCTCAGTAGTATTTATTTTGCCTGGTTAGCAATCTTGATTAAATATTGCCCATATTGATTCTTTTTAAGAGGTTCTGCAAGCTCCAATAGCTTCTCTTTTGTAATATAGCCCATATTAAAGGAAATTTCTTCTAAACATGCAATTTTTAAGGTTTGACGTTTTTCGATTGTCTCAATAAATTGAGATGCTTCAAGTAATGATTCATGTGTACCCGTATCAAGCCACGCAAATCCACGACCTAGCAATTCAACGTTCAATACACCCATGTCTAAATATTTCTGATTTACATCTGTAATTTCAAGTTCTCCTCTATGAGAAGGTTCGATATTCTTTGCAATTTCAACAACACTGTTATCATAAAAATAGAGACCTGTTACGGCATAATTCGATTTAGGAACATCCGGCTTCTCTTCAATGGAGACTGCCTTACCTTCTTCATCAAATTCTACTACTCCAAAACGCTCAGGGTCATTAACATAATAACCAAATACGGTGGCCCCTTCTTTACGTGCAGCTGCATTTCTCAACAAATTCGTTAAACCATGACCATAGAAAATGTTGTCTCCCAATACTAAAGCAACGGAATCTTTTCCAATAAATTCTTCCCCAATGATGAAAGCCTGTGCTAGTCCACCTGGATATGGCTGTGCTTCGTATGTAAGGTGTATTCCCAAGTCAGATCCATTACCAAAGATTTGTTCAAAACGACCAATGTCTTGTGGTGTGGATATAATTAAGATCTCTTTGATTCCAGCAAGCATTAATACGGAAAGTGGATAATAAATCATTGGTTTGTCATAGACCGGCAATAATTGCTTTGAAACTACTTTTGTAAGCGGATAAAGCCGAGTTCCGCTTCCCCCAGCTAGTATAATTCCCTTCATTCGTACATCAAGCTCCTTGCTATAATATAGTATTCTAAACGGTCACCCCATGATATGTAAGCATAGATAGCAACTCATTAATTGTTGCTATCCACATTATAGATTCTTTTCTGTCGTATTAACACCGTATATAAACTATTGTAACCAATTGTTAACATTTTCTTAATGGTTCTATCCACTCTAGGCCGAAAAGAGTCGACGTAAAGTATATAAGGCTATCTTCTTATTTTTCACCAATACAACTTGTTTAAGTAAACGTTTCTGTAATTGTTGCTTAAAGGCTTTATATAAATCTTTCTTGTAATTCTTATAATAATGAAATTCTGAGTTAAGAATACTCTGATACCGTTTTAAAGATACTTGATTATAATCCATAACCGATAATTCATGCTCTAACGAAACATCAACCACTAGTACAAACTGCCCTCTTAAATAGATCTCATTAAATAGCCAATGATCTAAATAATCTAACGGAAATTCTTCGTTAAACCCATTAATCCCATTTAGAAAAGAAACACGAATAAGTGCACCGGAATTAATAGCCATTACCGGACGTGTTTGTATGCCTACATTGGGTCGTTCCTCGGCTAAGGGCCGTAAGGAATGACTATATACCGGTGAAATCATCACATGATTACAATTAATTTTCGGAACAACGGCCACAACACTTTGTTCAACATCTAGTCTTTTTATTTTATGAATATAGTCTGCGGTGAGTTCTGTATCATGATCTAAAAGCAATAGCCATTCACTGTTGTTTTTTCTTGCGCATTCTAATGCATAATTATAAGCAGTTGCTATGCCTAGATTTTTAGAGTCATGAACATATGAGACAACAAAACCACTATTGTTAAGTGGAGTCACAACCTTTTGTTCTACTGGGCTGTTATCATAAATAATCACCTCAACTTCACCTAATCCTAATGAATTATCTACTAGGTGTTTCTTTAACGTTTGAAAGGTTACACAATCTTCAATTTTCATTTGGTATAGAACCAAAACAGCAGTAAGTTTCATAATGAGTTCTCTTTATCTCCCTTTGGATTTAGTTTGTTCTTTTCTCTGCTGAGATATGATTAACAAGATTAAGAAAAAGCTAATACCTATTGGATTATTAATAAATGGATTAATATTAGTCAATAATAAAATTCCCATAAATGCAGCAAGTATAGATATTTCTATGTTGGTTAACTTCGAGCCTCGCTTGTGCACGTAGTAAAAATTATAAAAAACAAGTAAACATAAAAACAACCATATGCCGAGTCCTACCAACCCTTGTTCAACCAAGATATCCAAGAAGCTCATTTCAATTCCAGTCACTCTCCCACCTATTTCAGTACCATAACCAGTACCTATGAATAAGTTTGAGGGTTGATCAAAAAGGATGCGCTTAGAATCGACTATAAATTCCATGCGTGCATTTACACTAACATCATTAACCTCTGTCTTATGTTTTGAAGAGCGGTTAGAATGCTTAGTATCATTATAACTGCTGTCAGTAGTGGTTTCTTGTTCGAATCTATCCAATGTCATATTCTCGTATAAAACTGGCACTGAAATAATGACCACTACTAAAATTAGAAACTTTTTTATAAATTGTCTTGAATGTACTAGGGTCTTTGTCTTCTCAACCATACCTTTAATCGGGTCGGTAATGATTTTAATATCAGTCAAGATGATTATTAAGATACTAACTACAAACGCAATGAGAAATCCTCTTGTTTCTGACCAAAGAGCCGAAATGGAACAAAGTATGATATTAGCTATATCAACTTTCAGATAGCTCTTGTTTAATACTGAATTAAGTGAAATGATGAGACCTATCAATACGAAGAAGTGACTCTTGTAAAAAACACTATTACTAGGTCTGAAGAATAAGTCGTCATTCATAATCAGGTTCATAAAATTATAAAAAGGCACAAAGTTGTTACTAAATACAGTTTTCCCTAAGAAGCTAACTGTAATAGTAAAGATAGCCACAACAAGAGCACTATACTTCAAGATTGTGATGATTTTCTCTAATGAGAATCTTTTCTCAGAAATGTAATAAGCCAACGGAAAATATAAAATAAAATAAGTGACTCTAAAGAGATCGGTAATGATGTCAGATAGAGCATGCCCATTCATAATGCCGATTATCGCACTTACTCCAAACCAGCCTAACAGTATATAAATACCTATTGTTATTGCGTTAAATCGAAGAAATGTATTAATTTCTCTGTTTAAAAAATCCCTATTCTTTAATATTCGTAAAATAAACGATAGCAATAAAAGTATAAATAATACCTGACGAATTGATAAAACACCAAAATCTATAAGCCTTCCGCCACCACCAACAAATATCTCGATAAAAAACACTGTAAGTAGTGTCTTCTCAAATTTATTCATGACATCCTCCCCCAGATATCCAATACTTTGTATAGGTAAGTGATAAAGTTAATTTCACCACCGTATTTTTTTAATAGTAAAGATCACCATGCATCTAAATCTTAAAGGTATAAGTTACTAAACAAACAGCATATCTTTACATTGTTGTCATAAGCATATATTCACCCACATATTCTCATTATTTTATTTTTAAAGAAAATTACCATAGTAACGCACATTTATTTTTATTTGTAAAATATTAAATATGATTACTATTTTTTTTCAATTGACGAATGATAGTTATTGATACATACATTTACAACCTATCCATATAAGATTGCTTCGTTAACCGACTTTTACTTTTGTTTACTAACAAAGATTAATTATAGCATTTTTATGTCAGTTTTTGTATACCCATGTTCTTTTTTGTAGTGCTTATACTATTTTGGCTTCATGCACCAAATAGTCATTTTTTAAAGGAGTAAATAAATATGACCAATACAAGATCGAATAAATTAGAAAAGAAAAGGAAAAGTAAATGGTTCCGTGTAATTTTGACTGGCCTTGTAGTGTTTTTTCTATTTCTAGGCCTATTCGTATATAAATTTTATAGTGATATCGTTAAAGCTGTTGATACAATGCATAAACCAATCTCAAGAGATGTATCGGATAAACGGGAGGAACAAGTTGAGTTTGAGGTAGAAGATCCTATCTCAATATTGCTAGTTGGTGTTGATAAGCGTGACGGAGATTCAGGGAGAACAGACTCCATGCTAGTAATGACTATTAATCCTGAGAAGGAGTCAACCAAAATACTAAGTATCCCACGTGATACTAGAACTAGGTTGATCGACAAAGAGAAACCTAAAAATTCCAAGTATGACAAAATCAACCATGCCTATGCCTTTGGGGGGATTGAAATGTCCATTGATACTGTTGAAGAATTCTTGAATGTACCAATTGATTACTATGTTCAAATAAGCATGGAAGGATTTAAAGATATAGTTGATGCAGTGGGTGGGATTGATGTAGTAAACGAACATTCATTTGAATTAGATGGAACCTATTTATCTAAAGGCCCACATCATTTAGACGGTGAAGAAGCATTACAATACGCTAGAATGAGAAAAGAAGATCCCCTAGGAGATTTTGGTCGCCAAGCAAGGCAAAGAGAAGTAATTTCAAAGGTAATTGGGAAAGGCGCATCTATTTCTTCTGTAGCAAATTACGAGGATATACTAATCGCTTTACAAAATAACATTGAAACAAATCTAACTCTAGATCAAATGGTTGATATACAGTTTGACTACAAACCTGCTGCTGAAAACATCGAGAAATTAGAAATCGAGGGTGAAGTTGAGAATCGCGGTAAATCCTACGTTATTGTAGAGGATACGATCAGACAGGCTTTGTCAGATGAGTTACGTACCCATTTAGGGATACCTACTTCTGCAGTATCAAAATTTTCAAAGTAAATGCTTATTAATTGCCCAAGTAAGGATGCGAAAATTCGTCTGTTTTCTTGGGTATTTTTATTCAGAATAAAATTCAGTTAAGAAACAATTCAAACTTAATTTTTCTTGTAAAGCTAACCTAAATAAAAAGATACCCTCAATGGCAATATCCATTTGAGGGTATCTTTTATCTTAAAAACTATTAATCTAGCATTTTATCACCATGTAATATTTAAATGTTCTCCATATAACCATCCAACTTGTCCGTTAACGTTGACTCTATACCATTTATCAAAGTAAGGATAAGGATATCCAGTTCGTACATCCGTATTATATCCAATGACTCTAACTGGAGTACCTGGTGCTAAAGAGCTAATGAATGTTGAAGAAGTCACATAAGGCAATGACCTCAGCTTTAGACCATCATTATTGACTACGGCATTAATTTCTCTGTCAAAATTAATGATAACATCTGTTGGATAGGGTAATCCAACTGGAATGTCTCTAACTAGTGAAGCAGGTTTTTCATTTGACGCTTGTAAGATAACCGCATCTTTGTAGTACTTGCCATCAAATGTTTTTATATCTGCCATTATTCTAGCAATCTTATTTGCCCATTCTGGATCCGTCGCATATCTAACATTCATTCCCGGTAGATTGGGATTGTTATAGTATGCTCCGCCTTCTGTTAAATAGTCGTATCTAATTTGATAGGCTACCCTTGTAATACTAGCCTCTTTAGTTGGAAAATAGTATCCACATGTAAATGGACAAACATCGTAAGCACCATACCCATATAAATTATTCTTAAAATTGATTAAGTTTGAACCACCCCAACCAGTTTCAAGAATGGAATGTGCCACTAAATATTGTGCATTTACACCATACTTTTCTTGAACATTTATGAAAGTTTGTGCAAGAGCCCTAAGTGGACTATCTGATCTATTTTTTCTATCAAAAAAGCTCTCTATCTCGGCAGCAGTAATTTTCGCTCTTGTTCTTAAATCTATTTCCAAATAAGAGGTTGCTTCTAGTGGAGTTAGGGTCACTTTTAAGTTGGCTACATACGCAGAATCAAAATATTTTACCTTGATTTCATGCTGACCATTTAAAGTAACGTTAACCCTGTTCACTTTTGGACCATTTGTCCATGAATCAATTATCACCTTTCCGTCTACAAGCACCTGAATGCCATCATCAGAATTGGTATCTATCTGATAGGTTCCTGCATCATAATGTGCTTTTTTTACAAATTCAGCGGAAAAGTTATCTGCAGGGATTAAAGTGTGAGGTTGACCTACACCCCAATCAAAATTCAATTCTTGTATCAGGTTTTGAGCTCCATTACCACCTAAAACAATTGGATTACCTTGTAAACTAGTATTTGGATATAAATAACCTACCCAGCTATCTGTTTTCATAACATCCGCAAGTGGCTGTAAAAAGAAATCTATATGACTACTCTCAGTTTGCTCAAAGTATCTAACCTCTATCCAGTGAACATTCTTTTCATTAGGATCCGAAACATTTCTGTCGTTAATGGAAATCTTTAGATCATCCATAGAACTTCCTGTTGTCCAGCGATCTAATACAAGCTTTCCATCCACGTACACTTGGATCCCATCATCAGCTTTTGATCTTATTACATACTCACCAGCAGGTATTCTTTTAGCCGTTCGATAGATTGCTGAGAAATTATCTGCAGCAATAACATTAGGAACTGGAGAACCACTGCTATTATTTTCAGATAGAGCTTTGTATTGTCCAACAGGTTGAAGCATCTTTGTTACAATCGGCTTTCCACTTAAACTAGCATTAGGATAATAATAGGATACCCATGTATCAAAAGGTGCAACATGTGATAAAACTTGAGCATCCCCAGTTTTTTCATAATAGCTAGTAAGTATCTTATGATAGCCTGGTTGTGTATTTAACATAAGTGAGGTATCCAATACACCTCCTGAATCTGTCCATCTATTAATCTTCAATTCATCATTCACTTTTACCTTAATTCCATCATCTGCAAAAGTTTGAATGAAATAATCTCCACCTACTAAATATTGAGATTGATCAAATAGTGCTTCAAATCCATCAACTGGAAATCCTATAGGCCCGCCTAACCTCCAAGTATATTCAAGCTGTTGATTGGATTGGAAATAAACTTTGTTCGGGCTAATAAATTCATAATCAAATGAAAGAGTAGCATTACCCACATTCTCATAATATTCTACTACAATGGTGTGTTTTCCACTTTCTACATAAGCAGTTTGCCTCTTCGTGATTGACACACTATTTTGCCAACCATTTATTAGTAACTGCCCATCGAGAAATACTCGGATTCCATCGTCTCCACTTGCATTAAACAAGTAGGTACCCGCATTAAGAGTAACTTCCTTTGTATAGCGTGCTGTAAATTGGTCACCCTTTACCTCTTTGTGTGGTGATCCAAGTCCCCAGCCCCAGCTAAAATTAATATCTGATATTGGCTGAGCCGAATTCTTCCCACCCATTACAAATGGGATTCCTTCAAAATTCTGGTTAGGGAAAATTTCTCCCACCCACGAATTATCAATGGCGGATTGGAAGGATTCAAGTTTGAATTCTACTTTTCCATTACCTGTGTTCTCTAGATATTCTACTTCAATCCAATGAATATCCTTTTCTTCGGCACTGGCGGAATTTCTATCCGAAATTCGGATTTTTACTCCATCCTCAAGCATAGATCCGTTCGTCCAACGATCAACAACCATTTTACCATCGACATAAACACGAACCCCATCATCTACCTTTGTCCTCAAAATATACTCTCCAGCTTGTAATCGCTTAGCTGTCGTATATCGTGCTGAGAAGTTATCGCTTGGTATTGTCTTAGGTTCTGGGCTACCTGAACCAAAATCTTCAACTAAGCTATGTTCCCCAACTGGCTGAATAATTTTAGCTGTTGTTGGCATACCTGTTAAGCTGTTATTCGGATAATAGTAAGCAAGCCATGAATCAAGAGGTACAAGATGTGAAAAGACCGCGGCTCCTGCGACTTTCTCGAAATAATGAGTTTTTACTGTATGCTGACGACCTCCGTCTACATCTAACCACAATGCGCGATCAGTGGTGCCTGTATACTCACTCCAACGATTTATCGGCCATTGACCATTGACCTCCATCTTGACTCCGTCATCTGCGAAGGTTTGAATGAAGTAATCTCCGCTAGAATAGGTTCCAGATTGATCAAATACACCCATAAAATAGTCAGCTGGAATGCCGGTTCCCGGGCTGCCCCAGCCCCAATTTTTTTGAACATCTTTCCCTGTTACAGTTGGCATTTGTGCCATCTTTTTATAATCAAAAGCTAGTTTAGCTGCCCCGACTTGTTCGATATATTCCACCACGACCTTGTGACTTCCACTACTTATTGGAACGATCTCATGTTTGGGTTTAAAATCATTACTAGTCCAAGCATCTAGTACAACCTTGTTATCTACTAGAACCCTCACTGCATCATCACCTTGCGCTGTGAAAAGATAGTTCCCAGCCTCTAGGTTTATTTTCTTCGTATAACGGGCTGTAAAATGATCACCCTTTACTTCTGTATGCGGTGAACCAAGACCCCATCCCCAATCAAAATTGATACTAGCAATCGGTTCTGAAGCATTCTTTCCACCCATTGCATATGGAATTCCTTCAAAATTAGTATTTGGGTATATCTCACCAACCCATGCATCTTCGGTTGCAGATTGAAAAGACTCAAGATAGAATTCAACTTGTCCACTTCCGATATCCTCACGATACTCTACTTCGATCCAGTGAATATCCTTCTCTCCAGCTTTTGCATCTGCCAGATCTGAAATTTGAATTTTCACTCCTTGCTCGATCATAGAACCGTTCGTCCAACGATCAATCACCTTTTTCCCATCTACATAAACACGAATCCCATTGTCAGCCTTTGTTCGCAAAATATACTCTCCAGCTTGCACTCGCTTTGCTGTTGTATATCGAGCAGTAAAATGATCACTTGGTATTCCTTCTGCCGGAGCACCATATCCATAATTTTGTACCAACTTCTTTTGTGTCCCAACTGGCTGAATTATTTTAGCTGTTGTTGGCATACCTGTTAAGCTGTTATTCGGATAATAGTAAGCAAGCCATGAATCAAGAGGTGCAACATGTGAAAAGACCGCGGCTCCTGCGACTTTCTCGAAATAATGAGTTTTTACTGTATGCTGACGACCTCCGTCTACATCTAACCACAATGCGCGATCAGTGGTGCCTGTATACTCACTCCAACGATTTATCGGCCATTGACCATTGACCTCCATCTTGACTCCGTCATCTGCGAAGGTTTGAATGAAGTAATCTCCGCTAGAATAGGTTCCAGATTGATCAAATACACCCATAAAATAGTCAGCTGGAATGCCGGTTCCCGGGCTGCCCCAGCCCCAATTTTTTTGAACATCTTTCCCTGTTACAGTTGGCATTTGTGCCATCTTTTTATAATCAAAAGCTAGTTTAGCTGCCCCGACTTGTTCGATATATTCCACCACGACCTTGTGACTTCCACTACTTATTGGAACGATCTCATGTTTGGGTTTAAAATCATTACTAGTCCAAGCATCTAGTACAACCTTGTTATCTACTAGAACCCTCACTGCATCATCACCTTGCGCTGTGAAAAGATAGTTCCCAGCCTCTAGGTTTATTTTCTTCGTATAACGGGCTGTAAAATGATCACCCTTTACTTCTGTATGCGGTGAACCAAGACCCCATCCCCAATCAAAATTGATACTAGCAATCGGTTCTGAAGCATTCTTTCCACCCATTGCATATGGAATTCCTTCAAAATTAGTATTTGGGTATATCTCACCAACCCATGCATCTTCGGTTGCAGATTGAAAAGACTCAAGATAGAATTCAACTTGTCCACTTCCGATATCCTCACGATACTCTACTTCGATCCAGTGAATATCCTTCTCTCCAGCTTTTGCATCTGCCAGATCTGAAATTTGAATTTTCACTCCTTGCTCGATCATAGAACCGTTCGTCCAACGATCAATCACCTTTTTCCCATCTACATAAACACGAATCCCATTGTCAGCCTTTGTTCGCAAAATATACTCTCCAGCTTGCACTCGCTTTGCTGTTGTATATCGAGCAGTAAAATGATCACTTGGTATTCCTTCTGCCGGAGCACCATATCCATAATTTTGTACCAACTTCTTTTGTGTCCCAACTGGCTGAATTATTTTAGCTGTTGTTGGCATACCTGTTAAGCTGTTATTCGGATAATAGTAAGCAAGCCATGAATCAAGAGGTGCAACATGTGAAAAGACCGCGGCTCCTGCGACTTTCTCGAAATAATGAGTTTTTACTGTATGCTGACGACCTCCGTCTACATCTAACCACAATGCGCGATCAGTGGTGCCTGTATACTCACTCCAACGATTTATCGGCCATTGACCATTGACCTCCATCTTGACTCCGTCATCTGCGAAGGTTTGAATGAAGTAATCTCCGCTAGAATAGGTTCCAGATTGATCAAATACACCCATAAAATAGTCAGCTGGAATGCCGGTTCCCGGGCTGCCCCAGCCCCAATTTTTTTGAACATCTTTCCCTGTTACAGTTGGCATTTGTGCCATCTTTTTATAATCAAAAGCTAGTTTAGCTGCCCCGACTTGTTCGATATATTCCACCACGACCTTGTGACTTCCACTACTTATTGGAACGATCTCATGTTTGGGTTTAAAATCATTACTAGTCCAAGCATCTAGTACAACCTTGTTATCTACTAGAACCCTCACTGCATCATCACCTTGCGCTGTGAAAAGATAGTTCCCAGCCTCTAGGTTTATTTTCTTCGTATAACGGGCTGTAAAATGATCACCCTTTACTTCTGTATGCGGTGAACCAAGACCCCATCCCCAATCAAAATTGATACTAGCAATCGGTTCTGAAGCATTCTTTCCACCCATTGCATATGGAATTCCTTCAAAATTAGTATTTGGGTATATCTCACCAACCCATGCATCTTCGGTTGCAGATTGAAAAGACTCAAGATAGAATTCAACTTGTCCACTTCCGATATCCTCACGATACTCTACTTCGATCCAGTGAATATCCTTCTCTCCAGCTTTTGCATCTGCCAGATCTGAAATTTGAATTTTCACTCCTTGCTCGATCATAGAACCGTTCGTCCAACGATCAATCACCTTTTTCCCATCTACATAAACACGAATCCCATTGTCAGCCTTTGTTCGCAAAATATACTCTCCAGCTTGCACTCGCTTTGCTGTTGTATATCGAGCAGTAAAATGATCACTTGGTATTCCTTCTGCCGGAGCACCATATCCATAATTTTGTACCAACTTCTTTTGTGTCCCAACTGGCTGAATTATTTTAGCTGTTGTTGGCATACCTGTTAAGCTGTTATTCGGATAATAGTAAGCAAGCCATGAATCGAGTGGAACGATATGAGAGGATACTGCAGCTATAGCCACATTTTCTAAGTAATGGGTTTTTATGGTATGCTGCCCCTCAGTCACTCCTAACCACAAAGCCCGATCGACAGTCCCTGTATACCCACTCCATCGGTCAATAAGGTATTTTCCATCTACCTCTACTTTGACACCATCATCAGCAAAGGATTGAATGAAATAATCTCCTCGCTTATACTGACCTGATTGATCAAAGAGAGCCGTAAAGTGATCTGCAGGCAAACCATTCCCTGGACTTCCCCACCCCCAATTGTATTGAACTTCTTTACTTGGTTTCGGTTGGAATACTGTATTTACTTCTGCGGAAGTTGCCTGATTTGTCAATAACATAAACAACATGAGTGGCGCCACAATTTTTGAAAACTTCAAATACAAAATTCAATCAATCCCTTCTCTGTGGTATAAATAAAGATTTTTTATAGTAGTTAATTAATAAATTAATAGTTATAAATAATTTAATAGTTATATATCTAGAAAAAAACAACAGAGTTAGTCCTATCAATAACATAATATCATACAAAACGACAAAATCCCCACCATCTTTTTACCTATTTCGGATACTTTTGACATAATTCTACTTAAATAGATTCGTAATCTATCAAGTTATTTTTCATACGATTGATAATTTCCACTTAGGAGATGAGATCTTTTGCATAAAGGATACGCAGAAAAGAATTTAAGAAAATAAGAGGATTTTACTAAGGAGAAAAATCAAACTCCAAATTTCGGATAATCTGACTTATTAGTATATGCTAAGACTAAGACAGAACCATATGGTAAAATGCTATAGTAATATGTATGATAGGAACGATAATGTTTTCATAAATTATACAACTTGTTTTACAGTAAAAGCAGATTGAATAGGAGGCATTTCGGTGAAGATTCTAGCCATTGTTCCTGCATTTAATGAAGAGCAGAGCATCCAACACTTAGTTAAACTATTTGAGAAAGTAGATAAGGTAGATGTAATTATTATAAATGATTGTTCAAAGGACCGAACATCAAAGGTATGCATAGAATTGGGTCTTAATGTAATAGATCTTCCTTCAAACTTAGGAATAGGCGGCGCAGTCCAAACTGGCTATAAATATGCTGAGAAGCATGGTTATGATATTGCTATACAAGTCGATGGTGATGGTCAGCATAATCCTGCCTATATTAAGGAACTGATTAAGCCAATTGTTGACGGAAAGGCTGATCTTGTCATAGGTTCTAGATATCTGAATAAAGAAGGATTTCAATCCACATTTATTAGGCGCGTTGGAATCCATTACTTTAGTTTTCTAATTAAAATTCTAAATAATAAGAGGATTACTGATCCTACTTCAGGATTTAGAGCTTGCAATCGTCAGGTCATTGAACTTTTTAGCAAGAGATATCCTCATGATTATCCGGAGCCTGAATCTATTGTTTATTTATTAAGAAACAATTATTCTGTTGAAGAAGTACCCGTTGTTATGCTAGAAAGAACAGGCGGAGAATCAAGTATAAATGCAATAAAATCTGTATATTACATGATTAAAGTTTCACTAGCCATTTTAATTGATAACTTAAGAAAAATTGGTCTAACTTAAAATCCCGAGCAAGTAAAGAGGAGTATTCTATGATCACTGCCCAACTTCAGATTATCCTGGTTATCGCATCAATTATCACGTTCATGGCCATTATTAATATGATTCGAAAATATAATTTGGAGCTAAAATATTCATTGCTCTGGTTGTTCTTTTGCACGATCAATGTCTTGCTTGCAGCCTTTTCTAACATTGCTGTATTGATAGCTGAATTATTAAGTATAAAGGAACCAGTGAATGCCATCTTCCTTTTATCCTTTGTCTTTCAATTCTGTCTTATTTTTAGCCTTACTCTAACCATTTCTGGAATTTCTAATAAACTTACTCAACTTGTCCAAGAAGTAGGTATATTGAAAAAAGAGGTTGAAAAAATGCAGAATTCAAGTTCGGTTGAGAAATGAGGG
Organism: Bacillus sp. DJP31; assembly: GCF_049310945.1. Taxonomy (NCBI): domain Bacteria; kingdom Bacillati; phylum Bacillota; class Bacilli; order Caryophanales; family Bacillaceae; genus Bacillus; species Bacillus sp. DJP31. The sequence continues at coordinate 39,780 of NZ_JBMERO010000015.1, forward strand.
AATTAAAATGAAAATTGCTCTTATCATTCTAAATATCCTCTGTCTTGTAGGCGGCCAAACCGTGTGGAAAATCGGTTTGGAAAACTTACAACTTAGCGGAAATATTTTTCAAAAGCTGATCCAATTCTTCTTTTCTCCATTTATTTTCCTAGGATTTGTCCTCTATATCGTTGCAACTGGGATATGGATGTACCTTTTATCAAAATTACCTCTGAGTTTTCTGTATCCCCTGCAAAGTCTTGCCTATGTTATTGCCCTGTTCATTGCACTCTTTATTTTTAAGGAGCATATCCCGATTTCTAGGTGGGTGGGTACAGGAGTAATATTGATAGGTGTTTACTTAGTTGTAAAATGAAGGAGTTTTAGTTGAAATGGATAGGTTAAGAAATTTATTACATACTGAATTGAAAAATTCCTGGTTACCTTTGGTTATTGTTACAGTCGTGTTTTTATTATTTTCTTTATATATTTATGAAAATAGAGGGATCTTCATTGCTCCGAGAGAGGTAGAAAATACAGTCCTAAGCTTGAATAGGAGTGAAGACACACTTGGTGAAATAGTAGGAAATATGAAGATTTCTCAAACATTTATCTCCACTCAGAAGGAATTTTCAAGAATTCAAATTCCTTTTAAGACATACAACAGGCAGAACACAGGTATCATCTCGGTTGAATTACATGATATGGAAAAGAACAATTTGATCTTTAAACAAGATATTCACCTATCTGATTTACTAGAGGGAATAGATCTTAACTTAGATTTCCGTCAAGTAGAAAATGCAATGGAAAAAGAATATCAAATTAATATAGTAAGTCAAGATCTGGTTAGCGGAAATTCAGTTACTGTTTGGAAGAGCTCAACAGATTACTATAAATTTGGTGGATTAACTATAGACGGTTTTACGGAACCGGGTGATTTACATTTTAAAGTAATCGATGTAGAAGCTAAAAAAATAAAGCCAATACTAAGCAAAGTTGTTTTTGTTTCATTGGGTTTAACAATACTTTTTATTTTTGTCCTAACTTCTATTGCTATTAGAAGATACAAGGACCAGATTCACAAGGTATTTCTTGTAACTTCAATTCCTGTAGGGCTGATCTTAACATTGATTGTACCCCCATTCGACCACTTAGATGAGCTTGAACATTACTATCGTTCATTTGAGGTTTCTGAAGGTAAGTTTACTAATCAAGTAACTGAGCAAGGGTTAGGAAATTACTTACCACTAAGCTTAATGAATACTGTTCAGGAAGTAAGATTTATTCACCAAGAGGGGTATAGATATACTGATGTAAAAGATGCACTCCACAATAAAATAAATCCAGATGATCGTATTTTTATCCGCAACTATGCAAGTTCCTATGCTCCTATAATCTACATTCCTCAAGCTCTTGGAATGATAGTTGGAAGAGTAATCTTTGACTCTCCTATCATGATGATGTTTTTAGGAAGGATAATTAACTTTTTAACCTACGTGGCTATAGCTTATATTGCAATAATGATTGTTCCAGTAAAGAAGAAATTGTTTTATTTGGTAGCATTGATGCCTATGGCTATTATACAGGCTACCTCCTTATCAGCAGACGCAATTACTAATTCATCAGCCTTATTGTTTGTTTCATACATTTTATATTTAGCATATGGAGAAATTGATAGTATTAAGAGTAAACATATAGCAATTTGTATACTAATCGGCTTGTTCGTCGGACTATCAAAGATCGTCTACCTTCCAATTATATTGCTCTTTTTAATCATTCCTCTAGTAAAGTTCGAAGATAAGAAGGACTTTATGAAGAAGGCAATCATTATTTTAATTGGGTGTACCCTTCCTTTCCTTGTTTGGAACGTTTTAAATATCTCAAATTTATCAGTTCCAGACTTGAGAGTGAACCCTGGTGTTTCTCCAAAAAATCAGGTGCTTTTTATCCTTACACACCCTTTCCATTACATAAAATACTTTATTGACACACTCTTGTTGCAGGGACCTTCTCAAATTTTATCGATGGTAGGTAAAGTAGCTACCAATTACTTTTATCCCGCTCCTTCAATAGTCATTTATACATTTATATTTATGTTGTTTTTCTTCGGAATAACAAATGATGAATCAGAGTTATCAATAAAATATCGATTGAAGGATCGGCTTATCTTCTTATTCACCTTTTTTTCTGTTACTTTTCTAATTTTCACCGCTCTTTACGTAGGATTCACAACTGTTGGTGGTCCAATAATTTTAGGCGTACAAGGGAGATATTTTATACCTATTGCGGTTTTGTTCTTTTTTAGTCTATCTACAAGAAAGATTGTTATTTATGATAAAAATATTAATTTCCTGATTAATACAATGATTCACTGTGGAATGTTTGCATTATTACTTCAATATATCTTTGAAATCAATAAATAACCATTGAGAGGGTCACACTAAAATGTGTATCCTTTTTTTGTAAATAAAGAACCTTCTAATTTAAGCAAGAAGGTTTTTAAATTTTATCATCACTATTCATTTTTAGTTTCTTCCGTAGCTTTTTCCTGTGCATCTAGAGTCGATCCATTTAAGAAATCCTTTAATGCCTTACTATTTTTCTCTTTATCTATTTCAATAACAGAACCAGCATGTTCATAATCAGCCATTTCATATGAGTTATCTACTGGAATCCTTAGTGTCTTTATATCATCGGGAGGATTCAATATAAAATCTCTCGCAATGGCTAATCGATCCATTGTGTCCATATTCGTTTCAACATAAGGCTGGATCGTTCCAGTTAATTTCGGAAGTTTGGTGATACCATAGAGTCCTAATAATTCACTCTTCAATGTATTGATAACCTGCTGTTGTCGCCTTACACGTCCAAAATCTCCTTCAGCATCGTGCCTAAAACGTGCATACTCAAGAAGTTCCTTCCCATTTAGACGCTGAAGTCCGGACTGAAGCTCTACATGAAGAAAAGATGACATTTTCTTCTCTACATCAATTTCAATTCCTCCAGGTGCAAGCGTATCAACCATTTTCTCAAAACCTTGAAAGTCCACTACTGCATAGTACTCAATATCAATATCAAAATTTTGTTTGATTGTTTTCCTTAATAGTTCTGGTCCACCTAAAAAGTAAGCCGTATTGATTTTGTAGTTTTGTTTTCCCGGAATTTCTGCATAGATGTCTCTCATTATTGAGACGATTTTTGATTCACCATTTTTAGGATTGTACTGGGCAATCATAATAGTATCTGTCCTTGACTGTTCTTCCCCGCGTGAATCTACTCCTAATAATAGGACGTTAATGCGACCCATCTCATCCTTTATCCCTTTAAACTCTACTTTTTCATTCTTTATATTCACAACTTCTGACTCACCAGCTTCATTCAATCCTTCATAATACTGGTAAACACTGTAGGCAATTACTAAAATAACTAGAGAGAAGATAAAAAGAAGTGATTTCCACAATAATTTCTTACTTTTCTTTTTATCGTTTCTTTTTTCAATTCTTGAACTCATTTGTCACCCTTCTTTACTTACAAATTTCCTCTAATATAGAATTCTATCACAAAACTAAAAAGAGTAGTTAAAGTACATTTCCCCTAATTCATGTTCATCTTATAGAAACTTTAACTAATTAAATCAGATCACCGATTTTCGCGCTGTTATATTCACTTTTTGAGAGTGAATATATATCATGATACTTTTCCTAACCAAAACTAAAAAGAAGCACTAACCTTCTGTAGTTAACTGCTTCTGCGTATGAGGTAATAGATGAGCCGGTCTACCGATAGACACATAAGAAATACTAGTAGCTTCTACTTTCTCTAGAGGATAACAGTTTCTACCATCAAAGATAATAGGTGTGTTCATCCACTGTTGATAGTTTGACAACGGTAACTCTTTAATAGAAGACCATTCTGTAACAATAAATGCCATATCAGCACCCTTTAAAGATTCTTCTAATGAGGAAGAATACGAAATGACGTCTCCCAGAATGACTCTTGCATTATCAATGGCAATAGGATCATATGCTATAACATCCGCCCCGTCCTGCACCAACTGCCTTGCTATTACGAGGGACGCCGCTTCTCGAACGTCATCTGTATTCGGCTTAAATGCCAACCCTAATAAGGCAACCCTCTTCCCCTTTAAGGTACCAAAGTACTCCCTTGCTTTTTCTACTAGCATAGCTTGCTGGCGATTGTTCACCTTGATGACCGATTCTAGCAACTCGAACTTATGCTCCACATTACCCGCAATCTGTACCAGTGCTTTTGTATCCTTTGGAAAACACGAACCACCATAACCAATTCCAGCATGTAGAAATTGAGTTCCAATTCGCTTATCCTGTCCAATTCCAGAGGCCACATCATCAATGTTCGCACCTAATTTTTCGCAAATATTTGCGATTTCATTGATAAAACTAATTTTCGTCGCAAGAAAGGCATTTGAAGCATATTTAATCATTTCAGCACTGTAGATGTCTGTCTTCATGACAGGAATACCAAACGGTCTATTAATCTCTTCAATCACTGCTGCAGCTTCTTCACTCTCTGCTCCAATGATAATTCGATCCCCATGGAATGTATCATGAATAGCAGAGCTTTCACGAAGGAATTCAGGATTGGAGACAATCTCCACCTTATATTCGGGTGATTTGTTCGACTCCACGATATGTTTAATTCGATCATTCGTGCCAACGGGTACCGTACTCTTCGTTACAACAATAACATCCTGTCGAATATGTCTAGCAATATGTGTGGCAACCTCATCAATATACGAAAGATTAGCAGATCCATCCTCGTTTTCAGGGGTACCCACAGCAATATAAATAACATTCGCTTGACTGTAGGCTTCAACCATATCTGTCGTAAAATGAAGCTTACCTTCCTCAATGTTATGTAGCATAAGCTCTTGTAACCCTGGCTCATAAATAGGGGAAATACCAGCTTGCATCTTCATCACTTTTTCATGATCGATATCTAAGCACGTTACATTTTGACCGATTTCAGCTAAGCAAACTCCTGTAACCAAACCAACATAACCAGTCCCCGCGACAGTAATATTCAAGCCACTACACCCTTTCAATAGGAAATTTATGTATACCTTTTATATACTTGACTGACCTTTACTAGAAACCATAGGTGATTAGCCCTTTATTCTTGCAGAAAGGGTTGAAGTATATCCCTTCTTCTATCATATTATATAGATAGTTAATTATAATGATAATGTTGTAAAATTTTTGTTAATTAAAAGAGACAAAGGGACAGGTATCATGTCACTCAAAAAAAAAGCAAAAAAATGGGACATGGTACCTGTCCCCATGTCCTCTTTCACCTGTTGCCAGATCACTAATTCTTCATAATTCCTTTTTCACTAATAAGTTTCTCTAAATAGGCAAGCACATCGTCGCGAAGATCATTTCTTGTTAGTGCAAAATCAATGGTTGCTTTGATAAATCCGAATTTATCTCCAACATCATAACGGATTCCCTCAAAGTTATAGGCAAGTACAGCCTGCATTTCATTTAAAGTTCGTATGGCGTCAGTTAACTGAATTTCTCCACCCGCTCCTGGAGCCTGGTTGCCAAGAATATCGAAAATCTCGGGTCGTAAAATATAACGCCCCATGATGGCAAAATTAGAAGGTGCATCTGCTAGTGACGGCTTCTCTACAAGTGTCTCAACATTTAAGAGATTATCTTCAAGCTGACTTCCTTTATAACCAACAATTCCATATTTAGAAACATCTCCATCTGGAACCTGCTGAACACCCACCACACTCGTTTGATAACGATTAAAAACATCCATTAGTTGCAATAAGCAAGGCTTTTCGGATTGTACAATATCGTCACCAAGCATGACTGCAAATGGTTCGTTACCAATAAATCTACGCGCACAATAAATCGCATGCCCTAAACCTTTTGGCTCTTTTTGACGAATATAATGAATGTTTGCGAGATTAGAAATGGCTTGTACTTCCTCTAGAATATCCCATTTTTCTTTTCCAGCTAATGTTTCTTCTAGCTCATAGGACTTATCAAAATGGTCCTCAATGGCACGCTTACCACGCCCACTAACGATCATAATATCTTCAATTCCAGAAGCAACGGCTTCCTCGACAATGTATTGAATCGTTGGTTTATCAACAATTGGTAGCATTTCTTTTGGTTGTGCCTTTGTTGCTGGAAGGAACCTTGTCCCAAGTCCAGCTGCTGGAATTATGGCTTTACGTACTTTCATTTTTCCATCCCCTTTGTTTCTATATAATCAACGAAAAAATTGTTCTTCTTACATCATATTACAAATCAGGCTATTTTTCATACCGATTTTGTAAATTTACTGTAAAAACCTTAATTCCCTCGTTGCAACCATATATAATAGAGTTATCTAAATGAATAGTTTGAAACTTAATTCATCACAATCTCGTCTAAAGAATTAGTTAGTATAATTTGCTAGAAAAACATGGATTGACTGGGTTAGATAAGACTGTTAAATTGTAGGTTGTACCGTTTTATAAAAAACAATAAATTTCACTATAGATTGGACTTGAAAAAATGGAAGAGCAAAGAATAAACACAAAGAAAAAATCAAAAAAGTGGCTATGGATTACTCTTAGTATCGTTGGAGCCATCCTACTAGGAACCTCTGCGTATGTGTATTCTATCTATTATTCTGTCGAAAGTGCAGCAAAAGAAATGTATGAGGCACCTACTAAGAAAAAGTCAGAGAAGCGCATAGAGCAAGTTGAGTTTACCCAGAAGGATCCTATATCGGTCTTGATTATGGGAGTTGATGAACGAACAAACGACGTTGGTCGATCGGACACCCTAATTGCGATGACCGTTAACCCCGAAAAGCAATCGATGCAGATGGTCAGCATTCCGCGTGACACTCGTACAGAAATTATTGGTAAAGGGTTCGACGATAAAATTAATCATGCCTACGCCTTTGGGGGAACTGACATGGCTATTGATACGGTTGAGAATTTCTTAGATATTCCGATTGATTACTATATAAAAGTGAACATGGAGAGTTTTAAAGAAATAGTAGATGCAGTAGGTGGAGTAACGGTTACGAATCCCTTCTCATTTACTGAAGGTGGATATACCTTTAATGAAGGACAAATAAACCTTAACGGGGAGCAAGCTCTATCGTATTCTAGAATGCGTTACCAAGATCCAAGAGGTGATTTTGGCCGACAGGACCGTCAAAAGCAAATTATTATGGGGGTTATCCAAAAAGGAGCTAGCTTCTCCTCTCTTGGAAAGCACGGTGAAATCCTAAATGTTCTTGGGGAAAATATAAAAACCAATCTTTCTTTTGATCAAATGATTGATATCCAAGCAAACTATCAAGAGGCACGACATAATCTTGAACAGTTTCAGGTAAATGGAAGTGGAGCAACGATCAATAAGATTTATTATTATGTGGTACCAGAGGAAGAAAGAATCAATCTATCCACAAAATTAAAAGACCATTTAGCATTAACTAATTGAACGATAAAGCCTACTATGGCTTTGTCGTTTTTTTCATTTAAGTTTTTACAGAAGTCAAACGCAGCTTGCACATAATAACACAGAACTATGCTTTTTAGTTTAGATGTTTATCTACTCTTTTCAAAGACCATAATTGACGATAAAGGTATAAATCAATGAGTCAGTTTCCTTACAAAAGGATTTGACGAGAGTGATGAACCCTAACAGGAGATAAAGGTGCGTGGATCATCGTGGATAGCATCAATATTGATTTAATTATAGGCATTGATAAGCAAATGCACTTTTTTGGATTTTTAATCATTTCATTTTTAATCGGAATAATGGTGCTTACCTTGACTCCAATAGGCTATTCAAGACGAAACTTAAGTTTGGTTTGGTTTTTCCTCATATTAATCGGCATCATTGAGGAATACAGGCAGTTTTCAGATCCGGATCGGAGTACCGAATTTCTTGATGGGATCGCAAACATAATGGGGGTAAGCTGTGGGTTATTACTACCTTTCCTACTTGTTTCATTTTATAAACAAAAAGGAAGGACTCGTGGGTTAATCGTTCTGTATGTGACACTTATTATTGTTTTATCGATTGGATTATGGGAGATGAATCAGAGGCCATTCCTTTAGATGAATGTTTAAAACGGTATGACAATGCATCTCTACATGTTGGAATACAGCCTCTTACCGTTTATATTCTACTTCTTCAGAAAGAATATTTTTCTTGATTAGTTCAATTAAGTCTCTTTCAGACAACAAGGGAGAACTACCTATGCTCTCCTGCAATTTCAACAAGATCTGGAGAAATTGATCTTTTCGTAGTAAAGGTTTTGATATAGTACTAGTTTTCATCATTTTCTTCCTTTAATAGTATGTAGTAACTAGTATTCTACCATTAAATTGGAATATAACTAGTTATTTTATACAAAAAACTTTATTTAATTTTTTTTATTAATGTAATTCTAGCGACAAATTGCGACATTTTTTTCTAATTCCGTATGCTATTCTTTCTATAAGTGAAAAGGCAAATCTATTGAAAAGTAGTGTCGCAAAGCTAGAGGGGCTAAGTCGTTAGATATGCCAGCCAGCTACCCCAACTATTTATTAAGGGGGATAAATTAGTATGCCTTACTTTACATTTAAAGAAATATGGACTCCTTTAACCTTTTTCCGTGTCCGCCTTTTCAAGTGTATTGAAACTGGACGTGTTTTCGTGAAAATCGGGAATGGTAATCGTAAACAGCTTTTTTAGTAGGATAAAAAGTCTTAAGAAGTTCCAAAGAGGAACTTTTTTTTTATGTTTCCTCATAAAATGTCGAGAGATAAACAGTCATCTTCCTTTTCCGACAATCTACGTCAATGACAGTTTTGGAAGAATAGATTAGTATTAACACTAAGTTAAGCGCTTACACAATAAATTGGAGGGCTTTTTATGCATGATAATGAAGGAAAATTTATGAAAGGATTTCTCTTTAGCACAACTTTGAGTATTCCCATTTGGCTTTCGTTGTTTGGTTGGGTTAAAATAATATTTATCTTAATCGATAGGCCTTACTTATATATAGTAAGTGCCATGCGGAGCAACTCTACTTTTTATTAATTCCTTATGTTGAATTCAGATCTGAACTGTATTTATCACTAAAGTCTCATACAAATTCACATTCCTTCCAAAGCTTCCTTCAATAGCTCTGATTTTCTTTTTTCTTTTACGCTTATATACTTTTCCCTTACTCGCTCGGCGTACAATAGACTTAACCCGTTTGATTTCAAATCCCTTTCAAGGGCTCCATATAGTTTGTTGAAGGCTATATCCATTTTATTCTCTAGCGAAATGGCTGCTGAATAATACTTCATGTATAAGTCGATTGTAGAATGATTTCCCTCGCTTTGTGTGTTTTTATCATACTCTTGATAAGCTTCTTCCACTAACCTATTAAGTTCAGTGGTAGCCTGTGTCTCTAGTGCTATTATTGAATCACGATACTTTTCCACAATGGGAAGAGCATGATCCTCTTCCAACTCTCTGATAACAACTTCATCTGATTCCAGCTGATTTTTTGAACTTACTTTAGGATAACTACTCTTGACACTATCCTCGAGACCCAATTCTCTGTCTAAGGTACTAGCTCGTTGTTCCTCTAGTTCTGGTATCTCTTTGATAAAAGTAAAATAAAGCAAGAAATATCCTGCACCCAAAATCAAAATTACGATCATGATGAACAATCTCAACTTTTTCATCGAGCATCATTCTCCCTGTTTTTCCTAGTCTCATCAGTGTTTCCATTTATTATTGTCTTAAACAGGGATAGGTACTTGTTGTATCTCTTTATCTCTTCTCACCAGATCAAATAAGGCCAATCCACTTGAATGGATTGGCCTCGATTTTATATTGAATGCTTTATACCTTGATAATTCTTATAATGAAAGTCTAGTTTCCTTTTTAACTTCACTTTTACTTCTTCATTTAAACACTCAGCTACTAAAAGCTCATATTCTATATAATTGAACTTGTGCCAATAATAAATCAACGTTTTCATCACATGAGAACTCCTTCAAACAAAGCGATTTTCACTAAATCGTAGGAGTTGTATTCGACAGCTGGCTGACCTTGTCTATTGACTTTAGTCCCTATAGCTTTGCGTCACCATCTTTCAACAGTTTTGCCATTTCGTACGATCGCGATACTTTTATATTAAAAGTTTCCACCTTGCCATACAAGGTGCTTTATACTCATAACGCATGATTTTATATGATACATATTGACTATTTAATTATTTTTTTAGAGTAAAACGGCTTTGGGATATTAATATATAAGAAGATATCTGGAAGTGTGAATGGTTTTGGTAGATTTAAATTGCTTCATAGACAATGCCTCCGAACTGTTTGTGTTTTCTAGAATATATCTATCAACTCAACATTCATTCGAACTTTTCCCCTCTTCTTACCTGAGAGGGGTTATTTTAATGGTCTAGCTGGTGCTATAACATACAATTGTATCTCTAACTAGAAAGTAATAATTCTGCGATTTTAAGCATATCAGGTTTAATTTTTCAAAGTAATCCGCAAAACTATCACTATTTCATCATCCCTCTGATTATATCGCAATTATTACAGATAGGTCTCTTAAAACCATCATTTCTGTTGGGTCTCCTTTAGAACAGACGTTTAAACCAATTTGAAAGGATGGAACCTTCCCCGTTTTACATAGGTAAACAAAACATTTTTTACATAATATAGAAAAAAAGGCACATCTAGCTAAAATATGCTAGTTGTGCCTTTTTCCTATTGTTCCCTATAAGAACCGTCCATTCGCAGCTCTTAAACAAATTGTAAAACGAATTAATATACGTTAAAGTATTCATCAATTCCGTCCGCAATTGATTGGGCTAATGTACTTTGATAAGAGTCTGAAACTAGGTTTTGACGTTCGCTTGAGTTGTTAATAAAACCAAGCTCTAGTAAAGTTGCAGGCATAGCTGATTCACGAACAACTGCTAATGCTTGTCCTGCCGTTCCCCGATCTTTCGCACCTGTATTGTCAACCATATTATTCTGAATCAGGTTTGTAAGTGTCACACTCTTTGCTATTCTTTCTGGATTATTATGCATATCACCATTGATTTTAGAAGGGTAATCTACATTATATCTATAGTAGAATGACTCAATTCCAGCAACAGTCGTTGCTCCCCCTTCTGTTGAGTTATGATGAATACTAATGAAAATATCTGCATCTAAATGATTGGCCATTTGAGGTCGATCTATCAATGATACGTAGGTATCGTTATCACGAGACATATAAACTTGATATCCACGACCTACTAATAATGATTGGACCTTTTTTGCTACAGCTAAATTCAAGTCTGCTTCTTCATAACCACCAGCAATTGCACCAGGATCATGTCCACCATGTCCGGGGTCTAAAAATACTCTCAAAGGTGGCATGAAAGCTTTTTTTTCACTAACTGACTCTCCCCGACCTTTAGGAACTAACTTAATTTCTATTGCTTCTAATCGTTTTGAACGTCCTTCTGTGCCAGCTTTCATCCCGTTTTTCGCCCAACCTAACCAGCCATAATCTTGAGCGTGAACACGATAATAAACGTCGTAATATTTGGCCATTTCACCAGTTAAATCTACTCTAATTGCTTCCATCCGTTTACTCTGTCCTATTGTACCAGATACTTTACCATTGGAAACAGGATCTAACCAGCCATTATCTTGTATATGCGTTGAAAATGTAATATCTCCACTATAAGGGGCATCTTCTAGACTAATCATAATGGCTTCTAAACGTTTTGCTTGGCCTACGGTTCCGCTCATCACTCCGTCTGCTACATTATCCAACCAACTGTATGTTTCAACATTCGTCGAATAAACAACAGTTGGTCTTGTAACAAATGGTTTATTGGTTGCACCAGGAGCTATTCCACCTTTTTTGACAAATACGATCTCAATTGCTTCCAATCGTTTAGAAAGTCCTTCTGTACCAGATGATTCTCCATTCTTTGCCCAACCTAACCAACCATAATGTTGAGAGTGAACACGATAGTAAACATCGTAATGCTTTGCCATTTCTCCAGTTAAACTTACTCTAATTGCTTCCATCCGTTTGCTTTGTCCCGATGTACCAGATACTTTACCGTTAGAAACAGGATTTAACCAACCATAATCTTCTACATGGGTTGAAAATGTAATATCTCCACTATAAGGGGCATTTTGTAAATCAATCATAATGGCTTCTAACCGTTTCGCTTGGCCTACGGTTCCGCTCATCGCTCCATCTGCTACAAAATCCAACCAACTGTAATCTTCAACATGGGTCGAATAAGCAACAGTTGGTCCTGTAATGAATGGTTTATTGAATGAATCAGGAGCTAATTTACCCCTTTCGACTAAAACAATTTCAATTGCTTCCAATTGTTTAGCTAGTCCTTCTGTACCAGCAGATTCACCATTTTTTGCCCAGCCTAACCAACCGTAATCTTGTGTATGAACGCGATAATATACATCATAATGATCAGCTTGAATTCCGAGTAGTTGGATTTTAATCGCTTCTAAGCGTTTACCTTCCCCAGTAGTTCCACTCTCTATACCATCAGAAACATAATCTAACCAACCATAGTCTTGAACATGTGTGGAATATTCTATACCTAGTTCTTCTATATGATCAACTGATATTTTAATACCTTCAATGCGTTTTGCTTGTCCTTCTGTACCTGACATTTCTCCATTAGATACAGAGTTTAGCCAACCCATGTCTTGTATATTCGTAGCATAATTGACAGAAGGTGTTACGACCTCACTACCAATGGTCGTGTCCTCGGAAGATTGAAGTACAGATGATGAATCGAAAACCGAGTTATCGTTTTCAGCAACACCTGTCATTAGTTCATTATTATCAAGAGATTTTATTTCTTCAACTTTAAAGGAATTAGATACAACTAATTTGTATCGAAAATTCTCGCTTTCCATCTCAACCAATTGAGTCAGTTCATCTGTAACAGTAAGAGTGATGTCTTTTGTTTGAATAGAAGAATCCGTATCGATTTCATATTGACCATTAACAGATGATTTCGATTCGTCTGTCCAACTAGCTAAAGTCAGTTTTACATTTTCATTCACTACGATTTCATGTTTTTCACCATTATAATGAATAATGTAATAACTAGAATCCTCTTCGCTACCAACTCCATAAGTAATACTTCCGTTTGAAAAACATCCCAGACCCACTAATAGCAAGCTGCAAAATAGGGAAAAAGCTCTTCTTCTCATCATCATACTCCTATAATAAATTTTAATAGTCTTCTTCAAAAACTTGTAATTATTAGTATACAATACTGCTATTCTAGCATAAAAATTAGTAGAAAGATTGAGAAGTTATTACTATTTCTTACAAAAAACTACAATGTACCAGGGGGACAGGTTCACTGGCACAAATAATCTCTAGAAACGGACCATGGTACCTGTCCCCATGGTTCCCCCCTAAACTACCGATACACCCATATGAACTAAAAGTTCACCTGTTCTAAGATATACCTACCAACTACGTTGACATTATTGGAGGTAGTACGATGAAAAAAAGAAAAAACAGACAAAACGTTCGAATCTATGGATTTAAGTTTCCACAAGCACTTCTTGAAGATATGCGAAACTTTCAATCTCAAAATAACATCCAAATTCCAGCTAGTGCCTATGCTGCGGTCCTTTCCTTGTTGAAACAAGTTCACAGGGAAAAGACAACAAAGGGTGAAGTGCAGGAATTCAGTCTTCCAGCTTATGCAACTGAATGTAGCCTTCCCTATTCCACGCTATATGTTGGATTTAAGTTTTTAATGAAGCATGTACCAGGGGGACAGGTTCACTGGCACAAATAATCTCTAGAAACGGGCCATGGTACCTGTCCCCATGGTTCCATTTGTCAAAACTTCTATAAACTTGGATAGTAATTTAACACTGTGATTTAAACAAACGTTTGATTAATCCATACTCCCAATGCTTTAATGACGGGGTTTATTGTTGAGAGTTTTAAATCAACATTGTTACGATTCACTTAATTATTTTACTACCATAATACTATCGTCTTTTCAACTATCCGTTGTATAGTCAGGGGCATCATTACTTTTTTTGAAAAGATTAGGGCTTTTAAGAAAAACCGAGGTGACAGGCAGGTAAAATTCACTCTACCCTCAGTCTCCTATTAACCTCTATAAGATCAAATTCCCGATATCCCTGCTTCTTTCCCCATTTCACCATATGCTCGAAGTCCGGGTGGGTTTTATCACCCATAATCTGAAGGAATTCTTCGTAACCTGGTTCTCCGCCTACATCTTCTGGCGGGGCATTTCCTTCACCATATAGGCAGGTAGGATAGTTGAATTCGTAATTTTCTATGACTCTTTCTACTTTAATTTCATGCTCCCAGCCATCTCCAAAATCATAGTTATAAACGATTTTAGCTGGAAGATAGTCGGACAGCTTGATCCCTTTTTCCATTTCCATCGGAATATCGTCTTGGTAGCTAAGGGCTTCTTCATCACTCACTAGATGCATAATCGGTTTTTCTTTCTTGATCGAAATGACATTGTCACCTGTGTAAATTGGATAAATATAAAACTCGTGTAGATGGGTATTTTGCCATTGAAAAGCAATTTGTAATACTCTATGTAATTTGTCAAAAGTGGTATGTGTCGGAACGATGATACTTCGCCAAACTGAGTAATTCTCAAGGCACAACGTTACTTTTAGCTCTATGGCTTCAGAGCGAAAGATGGGTTGACCTGCTAATTCCTCTAAGTCCTTATACATTTCTTCATTTGGATTTATATAGCTATTCTTTCCGTCTCCTACTAAAATACCGCTAACCTTAAAGCTCATTTCTACTTGAAAAATAACTTCTTGGTCAGTTAAGTCTTCAAAATAATACACATATCCACATGCTTTGTTCATTCTTGCGACAAATGTTCTGTCCTTAGTTTTAGAGAAGACAACTGGATTAGAGCGTTGGATAAACTGCTCTATGACCTCATCCTTGATATACACCGCTTTAAATGTTTCACGGATGGCTTGCAGGATGAGCGCATCGACATTTTTCATGTCCTTTGCCTTTAAACCATAGAGGACAATCGCATATCGATTTTTATCATTCACCAAAACGAGAGCCTTCCTCCGACCTAACTTTACTATATTGGCATGCCAAGAAAACAATGAATCTTCCTCTATCGGTGCTATCGTTGGATCAGCAGTTACCTTAAGTTCATCTAGTAGTTTTTTTGTACATTGGATTAGCATATGTATCAGCTCCTTCAATTAGTTTAAATGTTGTAATAGGGCCAGAAGGTCAGGTTCCTGGGCCCAAATAATCTTTAGGCACTGGGTCATGGTGCCTGTCCCCTTGGCTCTCCCCTCCAGGAGCCAGGGGGACAGGTTCACTGGCACAAATAATCTCTAGAAACGGGCCACGGTACCTGTCCCCGTGGTTCTAGACATGGATAGGTGTCGGCCTGTCCATGTGTCCTTATACAGCGCAAGGGGCAGCGCATGGGGGACAGGTACGTTGTCCCAACTAAACTCTAAAAATGGGTCATGGTGCCTGTCCCCTTGGCCGCTTCTGTCCCACTGCTTTTCCCTCTCTCCTTACTCAGTCATATCTAGAGCCAGGGAGAGCCAGGGGGACAGGTTCACTGGCACAAATAATCTCTAGAAACGGGCCACGGTACCTGTCCCCGTGGTTCCTCGATTCGGAATCCAAATTCGTTTCTCTCTACCCATACTTTCACCTCATCTCTGATTTCTGGTTTATTTTGGACTGTTGTCTTCTTAACGTCAGTGCTTCCCACAGACCTTCGTTGGTAAGCGCTGGACTTCCCATCAAGGTCTGCAATCGTCCGAGCTAATCGGATCCGTTTAACTTGAACACGATTACTCCAATTCTCCTTGCTAGACAATTGTCTGATTATCAGCTGCTGACTATTAGTAAGAGGAGTAGATTCTAAGATCCTTTCAAAAGACACCTTCATCGCATATAATGCCGCGGCCACCCGATCTCTCGATTCCTTGACCGATGCATCTGGCAAGCCAACCATACTAAACCATTATTTACCAGGTATAATTTGAACTTCAACCTCTACCCTATAGCACACCATTCCCTTTAGTCCAATACTTGTAAAAATCGTCGTCATTCACCAACCTCCTTATTTTTAGATAAAATTACTACATACCTTGAGTTATGTCCATTCGTTAAAAACTAGATATGGAAAATGGAAATATTTCTTTTTTACACAAACACGGTTAAAAAACAGGAATTCAAGGAAGTTACAGCAGCAAAAATTGATTCTATATCTAAATTGAAGCAAAAAGAAGCGTCCCTTCGCTTCCGAAGATTTGAACCTACATGATAATGAGAATATACTAAAAGAGAGAAGTGCTAGTAACACTTCTCCCTGCAACCTCGACCGTCAAGGTGGTGGTTGTCAAAATTATTTTAATTTCTGAAAACCACCCTTTAGCTTGCGACAGCGTAGGGTGGTTTTATTATGTTCTATTACGTTTTTCCCGAAAGAAGTATGCTACTAATTTGCGAATAATTCCTTTGAAGATCACCCGTATATCCTCAAGAAATGTAACCATCATCATCTTCGACAAATTCCGGGTGGTGACAGGCACGCAAAACGATCTTCGACAAATTCCGGGTGGTGACAGGCACGTAAAACGACAATAATGTTCAATAAAAGTCAGTAATGGTTTTCTGTATATTTATTTACAGCATAAGTGCCATTTTAAATTTTTTTGAAAGTTACCACCTTAAAACTAATCTTATAATGAATATTTTACCATAAAACCCTTTTATTTGTGTTTTACAGGTACCATATAAACTTACACACTAACCTATAATAATTAACTTCTTAAATCTACTTGTGCAGCAGAATAACCTGCTCAATCATTTTGGTTAAGTGTACTCTCTTCTACTAAATTTTTGGTTCGTTTTATTACTAATTCCACTCCATAAAACACAAAAAATGGCCCATCTCCCTGTATGGAGATGAGCCTGATTAGTTATCTTTCATCTATTAAATTTTACTCAACAAAACCATTATCCTTACTAACCTGATAATGAAACACTTCTCTAGTTCCTCCCTTTTCCGGAGCTTTAAATCTATCTAGTTTACCTTGTTTCATTAATGGTCTCAAAATAACTTGGAAGATGTGCGAATCAGAAATGACCATCCTCTCATTCATAAAATCTACAATCTCTTTAAGTGCTTTTGGTTCCTTACAAAATACTAGCATCTCTGCCACCTCAGGCCCATCTAAAATTGCTTTATGTTTTTCCTTTGTTTTCTGCTTCTTTTTCTGTCTTTGTTGCCATCTTCAACAGCACTGTACAAGGTTTGGTTTCGTGTTTCCACAAAGCTGTTCTTTCTCGTTTCTCTTCCTCTGTTAATTCCAACCTCTTAATCCAATGCAAGACGTCATTCTTAAAATTAGAATCGGCATGAATTTGGTTTAAGAAGCGAATGAAGTTCCATTCCAAATAATCCTGGCGAATACGACGCGTATCGCATCGTTCAGTTCTATATCTCTGATCATGGCCGACAACACACCCAAAAGTGAGGCTCTAAAGGTTCTTTCCGATTGTTGACAAAAGGGACATGGTACCTGACCCCTTTCCCACTATGCTAAAAATATCGCTCCATACCCCAATGCCCCAACAATGACATAAGCGGGATGGAATTTGAATTTCACTAGTAATAAGTAACTGGCCACAATGAGGAATATCGTTTGAAGAATTCCTGCATCCACATAGGAAGTAGCAAAAAAGCTATAAGTCATGACACCAAGTAGTACGCAAATGGCCGGTCTAACATAGCTAGACATTCGCTTCACTTGTGGTGAATCTTTGTATTTATATAATAGGGCGAGAAGTGCGATCATTAGAATCAGTGAAGGGGCTACAGTGGCAAATATACCAACAGCAGCACCTAGTATTCCACCTTGCTGAAACCCGATGTACCCTGCCATTTTTGTGGCAATCGGCCCTGGAAGTGCATTGCCTAATGCGAGTACCTCACTAAATTCAGATACTGTTAACCATTCATATCGGTCCACCACTTCGTTTTCTACTAGCGGAATGGAAGCTGGACCACCCCCATATCCTAGAATTCCTGGGATAAAAAAGGCGAGAAAGATGTGCCAGTAGATCATAAGCCAACACCTCTTTCGTATACCTGTTCCACTTCAACCTTTTTATCCTTTTTCACTAAGGCAAAAACTAATAAACCACCAATTAAAAAGGCAGGATGTAAACCTAGAAGCTCCAAAAGGATAAAGCTCCCTACGACGGAACCTACAGCCATTTTCCAGCCTAGAGAATCCTTCGACTTTTTGAAGAAGTCCCATGTTAGCACGGCAAGCATTACCCCAACAACCGGAACAACCGCCTTGGTCATCCCGATTACCCATGGTTGATCTTTGAAGGATGATAAAAATGTTAAGAATACAATCATTAACAAAATCGTTGGGACAATCGTGGCTAGCACTGCAGTTATCAAGCCTAGTATTCCTGCCACTCGGTACCCAATGTACCCAGCCATTTTGGTCGCAATTGGACCTGGAAGCGTGTTCCCTAGTGCAAGTACGTCCGAAAATTCATCATCATTCATCCATTTATATTTATCAACGACCTCTTTATGCACGAGCGGAATGGACGATGGTCCACCACCGTACCCTAACATCCCAACACGAAAAAAGGCCAAAAATAACTCAAGCTGTCTTTTCATTTAGTTCATCCCTTTTTGTTGTTGTTAGTTTTTTACTTTGGCTCTGTTAAAGTTGCCTGTTGATGTTCGCTCCAATCAACATCGTTTGATAATCAACAATGACCTTTTAACACAGCCTCTTAATTTGTAGCTTTAAAGCATCGAAGGCCTGACCCCCGATGTTTTAAAGCGTTTATTATTTCTAATTCCTATATTTTAGTAAGCTGCAATTGAGCCATCTGTTCTTGATTCTGTTCCACCCATTAGTACACCGCTTTTTGGGTTTCTCCAGATAATTTGTCCTCTGCCGAAGCTGCCTCCGTCTAGGGCTACTTCGATTTGGTGGCCTTTTCGGGCAAGTGCTTGGGCAATGTGGTTCGGGAAGGTGTTTTCGACACTTACCTTTTTACCTTCGATCCACTGCCATCTTGGTGAGTCAAGGGCTGCTTGTGGATTTAAGTGGAAGTCCACTGTATTCATGATGACTTGTGCATGTCCTTGTGGCTGCATGTAGCCTCCCATGACACCGAATGGTCCTACTGCTTCATTGTCCTTTGTTAGGAATCCAGGAATAATCGTATGGTACGTCTTTTTTCCTGGCTGTAAGGAGTTCTCATCTTCAGGGTCTAGTGAGAAGTCAGCTCCACGGTTTTGAAGGGCGATTCCTGTTCCTGGCACAACGATACCGGAACCAAAGCCCATATAGTTACTCTGAATAAACGACACCATGTTTCCTTCTCCATCAGCTGTTGCTAAATAAACCGTTCCACCACTTGGAGGAGTTCCTGGCTCAGGAGTTAGTGCCGCGTCTCCTATTAAACTTCTACGTGCTTCTGCGAATTCTTCAGAAAGTAGCTGCTCAGAGCTAAATGACATATGTTTTGGATCTGTTACGTATTTTTTCGCATCGACAAATGCTAGTTTCATAGTTTCAATCTGTTTATGATACGTTTCAACGGATTCTTTTTCGTTTAATTCGAAGCCCTTCATCATGTTAAGAGCCATTAAAGCCACAATTCCTTGTCCGTTCGGTGGAATTTCCCACACATCATAGCCTCGATAATTTACTTTGATTGGCTGGACCCATTCTGGCTTATAGTCTGCTAAGTCTTCAGCTGATAGGAAGCCACCATTTTCTTTAGAAAACTGATCAATCCTTTCAGCCAGTTCCCCACGGTAAAAGCTTTCTGCATTTGTTTCAGCGATTGACCGAAGTGTGCTTGCGTGACCCGGTGATTTCCACACGTCCCCAATTTCAGGTGCTCTTCCATCTAGAGAGAACGTATCAAACCAGCCTTTATATTCGTCCCCTTTGAATAATTCCTTGAAGCGGTTGTAAGCCCCTTTCCAGTACTTCCCTAGAATTGGTGATAAAGGATACCCATTTTCCGCATATTCAATGGCCGGCTTTAGCACTTCTGATAATGGCAATTTTCCAAAACGCTTGGAAAGCTCTGCCCATGCTCCAGGTGCACCTGGAACTGTAACAGGGATCATACCAAACTTCGGCATCGATTCATGACCTTTTTCTTTAACCGCATCAATTGAAATGCTTTTTGGAGCTGGTCCACTTGCATTTAGCCCGTGTAATTCTCCTTTTGTCCAAACTAATGCAAAAGCGTCTCCGCCTATTCCATTTGAGGTTGGTTCAACAACAGTCAAACAAGCAGCCGTTGCAATTGCCGCATCAATAGCATTGCCGCCCTTTTTTAAAATATCTAATCCTGCCTGAGCAGCTAAAGGCTGCGAAGTTGCAACCATACCATTTTTCGCAATAGTCGTCATTCTTTGTGATGAGTAAGGATGGTTTAAATAGTCCATGTTCTCCATTATATTGAACTCCCTCTATTTTCTATTATTTTTTATGCTTATCTTGGGACAAGGGACAAGGGACCTGACCCCTTGACCCGTTTTGGGACAAGGGACCTGACCCCTTGACCCGTTTTGGGACAAGAGACCTGACCCCATGACCTACCACCGGCACCATGACCCATATCTTAACAAAGCAAGCCCATTCACGCGACTTACGCGGAATAGGCTTACTATATACCCTAGGGGAGGTACCTAATTAATCGTTACATCATTTAGCATATCAATTTGTGATGGATGTAACCAGAAGCCTTTGACAGACTTACCAACAGCGATTAAGTACTCAGCATTACGTAGGTAGATCATTGGTGCTTCTTCCATTTCGATTGCTTGAGCCTCTTTGTAAATTTCTAAACGCTTTGTTGGATCTGTTTCTTGACGACCAGCGTCAATTAATGCATCAACTTTTGGATTGCTATAGAATGCACGGTTTCCAACTGGACCTTGTGCATCTGTGTGGAAAAGGAAGTACTGGTTGTAGTCAGCGTCACCAGTCATATTGGACCAACCAAGTACGAACATATCATGCTCACCTTTTGAAGTTGCGTCTAGGTAAGCACCCCATTCTACCACTTTAATTTCAACTTCAATTCCAACTCCTTTAAGTTGAGATTGAACAACCTCTGCTACATCCATACGTGCTTTGTTGTCGTTTGTCCAAATTGTTGTCTTGAAGCCATCTTCATAGCCTGCTTCTTTTAGAAGTCCTTTTGCCTTTTCAACATCATAGTCATAGCCTTCTAGATCTGGGTTATGTCCCCAAACAGCAGGTCCCATTGGTGCTGTAGCTTCCGTACCAACATTGTTGTAAACACCTTGAAGGATCATGTCTGTATCAATTGCATAATTGATTGCTTGACGTACACGAATATCAGTAAATGGTTCTTTTTTCATGTTAAATCCAATATAATCAATTCCTAAACCATCTCGGCGGTATAATTCCATTGCAGAACTACCTTCAATACGTTCTACTTCTGTAACTGGAACGGCTTCAGCAAGATGAGCTTCGCCTGTCTCAACCATTGCAATTCTTGTTGCATCCTCAGGTACTACCTTGAACACAACGCTATCAATTTTCGGCTTGTCTCCCCAGTAGTCTGAATTTTTCACTAATCGAACCTCTGCTCCAGGTGTCCAAGAGTCAAACTTGAAAGGACCTGTACCAGATGGATTTTGACCTAATGCATCGCCTTGCTCTTCGATTGCCTTTGGACTAATAATTCCACCTGCATAATGTGAAAGATTCGCAAGTAATGGTGCAAATGAATATTCTGTTACTAATTGAATTGTATAATCATCAATAATTTTAACTTCTGTGATCATTTCGTACAAGCTCTTACGTGGTGAAGCCACTTCATCATTTAAAATACGATCAATGGTTACCTTTACAGCATCCGCATTAAAATCTGTACCATCATGGAATTTTACTCCTTCACGTAGCTTGAATTCCCACGTTAGGTCGTCTACTGACTCCCACTCAGTAGCTAGAGCAGGTTGAATTTCCATGTTTTCATCTTGTTTGACAAGACCTTCATAAATTTTGCCGTGATACACGTTAGCAGATGGGATATCTGTCCCTTTATGTGGATCAAGCTGAGTCGCATCTGATAGAACCGCGATGATTAGCTCTCCGCCTTCTCCACCAGTAACCTCTCCATTCCCTGAGTTACTGTTATCAGTGCCAGCAGCACTTTCAGAAGGTGCGTTTGAACAACCCGTTAGGATTGCACCTATAACGAAAAGCATTGCTAAGATGATTGACATAACCTTTTTAGATTTCATATGATCTCTCCTCTTTTATGAATGTTTTATAATAGCATTACTAGCATTCTCATTAACTAATTTTATATAGGAAGTACCTGTAATTCCTTTGTTGCTTTTGTAAGATTTAAGTAGCCATCTTCTGTAATAACAACAAAGTCTTCAATTCTCACCCCACCGAAGCCTGGTATATAAATTCCTGGTTCCACGGTGATCACCATTCCTGGTTGTAACACGGTGTTATCCGTTTGACGCATAACTGGTTTTTCATGAACGGCTAAACCAATTGAATGACCTAAGCTATGAGTGAAGTTTTCGCCATACCCAGCATCGCGGATAATCGACCTGACCATTTCATCTAACTCTGAACATACTTTTCCTGGACCAATGGCCTCTAGAGCAGCCTCTTGAGCTTTTTTTACAACTTCATAGATTTCTAGCTGTTTACTAGTTGGTTCACCTAGGACAACGGTTCTCGTAAAGTCAGAATAATAGCCTTTTACTCTAGCACCTATATCCATTTTGACAAAGTCGCCAGCCTGGATGACTCTTCCCGTTGCTTGCCCATGAGGAAGTGAGGATCTTTCACCAGAAGCAATGACATGATTTGCCTTGATTCCTTCTGCACCTGCTTTTCTCATGAACATTTCTAGCTCAAATCCAACCTCTAATTCTGTCATTCCTGGACGTATAAATGAAAGAATGTGTTCAAAGGCTCCATCACAATACGAAACAGCTTCACGCAAGTACTCGATTTCTTGTTCATCCTTTATCATGCGAATATCATAGAAGATTGGATCTGCCTTCAAAAGCTGAACAGTCGGTATTGCATTCCTCAAATCAAGAAACTCTTCTGCCGGCATCGATTCGAATTCGATTCCGAGATTTTTTACCCCATATTTTTCAGTTAGTGTTGTCACATTCGATAACAATTCACGATTGTGATCAATCACTTCATATAAAGGAGCTTCCCCTCTTGCAATGAGAGTATAACGAGAATCTGTTAATAGGAAGGAATCTTCCTTTGTAATGAGAAGTACCCCACTTGAACCACGGAAGTTAGAAAAATAGTAACGATTCTCTTGCGATGTTACTAGAACTGCATCTAAATCTGCCTCTAGCAATTTTGAACGTAATTTTTCTATTCTCTTAACTTGCATTCTTATTCTCACCGTCCTTTTCAAAATAGATTTCAGAAGTCGGTAAAACTCTGCATTTGTATGACTTGTTCCTATTATAAGAAAGTTCAGAATATAATGTTTTCAAAATGATGACTTTCTTTTACACAATCATTACCTAATTGTAAAAATAATATAAAAAGTGTATATTTTCTGATAATTTATTAATACAGGCTCGGTTACAGAAGAAAATCCCAAGCCCTTAGAAAAAGGAGGTCACAAAAGATGAATCAATCTGCTGTAGAGGTAAATAAGAACAAGCTTTCACCTAAGGTGCGTAGCCCCCGGATGGAACGTTGGTCTTCTTTTTATAAACAAATACAGAAAAATAAAATGGCGATGATTGGTGGATACATTATTCTCTTCTATATAATAGTTGCCATATTCGCTCCATTGATTGCTCCGTATGATCCATTAGAAATGAATTTATTGAACAAGCTTCAGCCACCTTCATTGGAGAATTGGATGGGAACCGATGATAAAGGACGCGATGTGCTAAGCCGTCTAATCTACGGATCACAATTATCCTTAACAGTTGGTGTCGTATCTGTGGCCATCGGGGCTTTCGTTGGGATTATCTTAGGTCTTGTTTCAGGCTATTACGGAAAAATGGTCGATACGGTGATCATGCGATTTATCGATGTCCTCCTTGCCTTCCCTGGTATCTTATTAGCCTTAGCAATTATTAGCGCACTAGGTCCAGATTTGATTAATGTAATGATAGCTGTTGGTGTTTTCTCCATTCCGACGTTCGCCCGTATTGTGAGAGGATCGACTCTTTCAACGAAAAAAATGGAGTATGTAGATGCTATCCGTGCACTAGGCGCAACTGATTTTAAAATTATGTTTGTTCATATATTACCTAATATTATGTCTCCTATTATCGTTCAAGGTACCCTACGTCTAGCAACAGCTATTTTGACTGCTGCAGGTCTATCGTTCTTAGGAATGGGAGCTCAACCTCCTTCACCAGAGTGGGGAGCAATGTTAAGTAGTGGTCGTAACTTCCTGTGGAATGCCCCTCATTTGGCTACCTTCCCAGGCCTTGCCATAGCGATTATCGTAATGGGTCTCAATATGTTTGGTGATGGCTTACGTGATGCGTTAGATCCACGAATGAAGAGATAATAATTTACTAGAATGATAGGAGTGAGACGATGTTTACTTTCATATTAAGACGATTATTACAAATGATCCCTGTATTACTCGGAGTCGTTCTTGTTGTATTTTTAATCATGCAGATGGTACCAGGTGACCCTGCGGTTCTTCTAGCTGGAGAAAGTGCAACACCTGAGCAAGTAGAAATCATTAGACATCAGCTCGGTTTAGACCGACCACTTATCGTTCAATATTTTTCTTATGTAGGTGAAATTATCAGAGGAGATCTTGGAACATCCATAAGGTCCAATCGTCCTGTTTTAGATGAAATTCTTGTACGATTGCCAGTTACCTTTGAATTAGCCTTTTGGAGTATACTCGTGACGATTTTTCTAGGACTTTTAGCAGGAATTATTTCTGCTACGAAACAGTATTCCTTCTCAGATGTTTCTTTAATGATTGTTGCACTACTCGGAGTATCCTTACCAAGCTTTTGGCTTGGATTGATGTTTATCCTTTATCTTTCAGTAAAAATTCAAATCTTCCCTGTAGCAGGCTGGGGTACTTTCATGCATGTCGTGTTGCCAGCACTTACGCTAGGAACTGGTGGTGCTGCCATTGTAGCCCGTATGACACGTTCTAGTATGCTTGAAGTCATCCGCCAAGATTACATTCGAACAGCGAGAGCAAAAGGAGTAAAAGAACAGGTTATCGTGTACAAGCATGCATTGAAAAATGCAATGATCCCTGTTATTACAGTCGTCGGTTTACAATTTGGAGCATTATTAGGTGGTACGGTTTTAACTGAAACGGTCTTTGCTATTAACGGTCTTGGACGTTTAATTATTGATGCGATTCGTATGAGAGACCTACCGCTTGTTCAAGGATCTATTTTGACCGTTTCGATTATCTTTGTTGTCGTGAATATGCTAGTCGATATTTCGTATCGATTCCTAAATAAACGTGTGGATTTAAACTAGGGAAGAGGTGAACAGAATGCAATCGAATCAAGATACTATTTTAGAGGTAAAAAACTTACAAACACACTTTTCTACCGATCGCGGAGTTGTTAAAGCGGTAGATGGAGTTGATTTTAAAGTAAATCGTGGCCAAACCTTGGGAATCGTTGGTGAGTCCGGGTGCGGAAAGAGTATTACTTCCCTTTCAATCATGAGATTAATTGCTACGCCTCCTGGAAAAATTGCCGGTGGTGAGGTGTTATTTAAGGGAGAAAACATCTTATCCTATTCAGAAGAGAAAATGAGAAGCATTCGTGGAAATGAAATATCAATGATTTTCCAGGAGCCGATGACTTCCTTAAATCCTGTGTACTCTGTTGGTGAACAGATTGCTGAAGCGTTCCGTATTCACCAAAAGCTAAACCGAAAAAAGGCATGGGAAAAGGCAGTAGAAATGCTAACGCTTGTTGGAATTCCCTCACCGGAGAAAAGAGCAAAGCAAGAACCACATGAACTTAGTGGTGGAATGAGACAAAGGGTTATGATTGCGATGGCATTAGCCTGTAATCCGTCCCTATTAATTGCCGATGAACCAACAACTGCCCTTGATGTAACCATTCAAGCACAAATTCTGGACCTTTTGAAAAAATTACAAGAGGACTTCGGATCAGCCATCATTATGATTACACATGATCTTGGAGTCATTGCCGAGACCTGTGACATGGTTGCCGTTATGTATGCAGGTAAGGTTGTTGAATACACGGATGTTGATTCATTATTTGAACAGCCAAAGCATCCTTATACAGAAGGATTATTGGGTTCTATCCCAAGGGTAGACGAAGACCGTGATGAATTACTCACGATTAAAGGAAGCGTTCCGAGTCCATTTGATATGCCTGTTGGCTGCCGATTTGCTCCTCGCTGTCCATATGCTACAGACTTATGTCATGAAAGGTTACCTGAATTAAATACGTTAGAGAACAATGAACAAGTTCGTTGCTGGATTTATACAGATGAGTGGAAGGGTGAAAAGCCACAAATCGGAAAGGGGGCGGCGGAAAATGTCGGTTCTTAATACTAAAAAGGCACTATTAGAAGTAAAGGATTTAAAGCAGTACTTTCCTATAAAAGGTGGAATTTTTGGTAAGACAGTCAATCACGTCAAAGCGGTTGATGGCATAAGCTTTGGGATTTATGAAGGAGAAACCGTTAGTATTGTAGGTGAATCTGGTTGTGGAAAGTCCACAACTGGACGTGCAATTCTACGATTAGAAGAGCCAACATCAGGTGAGGTTTTCTTTGACGGGGAAAACCTTCTATCCCTTTCCAAGCGAAAAATGAGAGAAAAGCGTAAGGATTTACAAGTCATCTTTCAGGATCCCTATGCCTCATTAAATCCTAGACAAACGGTCGGGCGCATTATTGAAGAAGCGATGGAAATATTAAAAGTTGTTCCAAAGCATGAACGAAGACAGCGCACGATTGAATTGCTCGAGCAAGTAGGATTACGTGCTGATATGATTGACCGTTATCCTCATGAATTTAGTGGAGGACAGCGTCAGCGTATTGGAATTGCCCGTGCCCTTGCCGTTAAGCCTAAGCTGTTAATTTGTGACGAAGCAGTATCCGCTTTAGACGTTTCCGTACAAGCTCAAGTATTGAATCTATTAAAAGAACTACAAAGAGAATTTAAATTAACCTACCTTTTCATTTCACATGATTTGGGTGTTGTACGCCATATCTCAGACCGAGTGATTGTTATGTATTTAGGAAACATTGTGGAGATTGCTGATAAAAAATCATTATTTGAAAATCCACAGCATCCTTACACGAAGGCATTACTGTCAGCGATCCCAGAGCCAACAAGAAAAAGAACAAGAGAACGTGTCATCCTAAAAGGTGATGTTCCGTCTCCAATCAATCCACCAACAGGCTGCAGATTTCACACACGTTGCCCGATGGCGACTGACTCGTGCAAAACGACTGAGCAAAGGCTGAGACAGGTCGGCCCCGAGCATTTTGTTGCCTGTGAATTTGCTTAATGAGATGATTTCAAATGTGTCACTT
Organism: Bacillus sp. DJP31; assembly: GCF_049310945.1. Lineage (NCBI taxonomy): Bacteria > Bacillati > Bacillota > Bacilli > Caryophanales > Bacillaceae > Bacillus > Bacillus sp. DJP31. The sequence continues at coordinate 67,432 of NZ_JBMERO010000015.1, forward strand.
GTCATGAGTGGCACATTTCTTTATTCTTAACATATCTGTTAAACTTGGCTGTTGATTTCCGCTTCAATCAACATTGTTTGAAAATAGCAATGACTTTTAACACATACTTACTTTAAAATAACTCAACTACAGGTGAAATTTGGAATGATAACCTTTAACTTATACACAGCGTTCATTACACTCGCCATGCTGGCTCCGATTATAGGGTCCATTACCTTATTTTCAGTCCTAGCTTTTGAACATGAACTCGATTTCTTAAAAAATGAAAATACACGAGTCCAACTAGAAAAAGAGCTTCAACAAAGTGAATATATTCAATTAAATCAGCAAATCCAACCTCACTTTTTATTTAATACGATGAATTTAATTTTAGGACTAGCTCGCCTCAAGAAAAATGACCAGCTAATCGAGGTCCTCGAGCAACTTTCCTTATTTTTAAAGTTTAAATATCAAGTTAAAGACCAACATATCCCCTTTTCACAGGAGCTTGATTATACGAAGCATTATTTAACCATACAACAAATTAGAATCGGACAACGCTTGTCGATTACCTATGATATGAGCGAACATGAAGATTTCAGTGTGTTAATTCCCCCCTACATGCTTCAAACCTTAACTGAAAATGCCTTTAAGCATAGCCTGGAGAAAAAACCGGGCGATGTTAGCCTATTGGTCCGATTTAAAACAGATGAAACGATGGCCTATTTAGAGGTGATCGATGATGGGATTGGTAAGATCCATGAGGATTTCGACATCGAGGACTCTTCTGGGCAAGGGCTGAAAAATATATATAATCGACTGGCCTTACTATTTGGGGATCAATTCTCCCTGCGTTTAGAGCAGGTTCCAACAGGAGGCGTTAAGGCTGCTGTAACTTGGCCTATTTTAAAGAATAACTGAATCAGGCATCATCTAAAAAGACCAGGCAAAGTTCCAGGCCGATCTTATTTATTTACTTTAAATTTCGTCGACAAGTTCTAGGGCACATGTCGAATTAAGACATTCATAATATTTTGGAAAATTTTGTCGAAACGTGTATAATAATAATTAAAATATTTTGTGTCGGGGTGTGGGTGGATGAATGTGTTACTTGTCGATGATGAACCGATTGTATTAGAGCAGCTTGAGTTCCTGATCAAACCACTTTGCCCATTATGGAAGCTATTCCCTACTATGGATAGTAGCCAAGCTCTACACTTATGTAAAAAAGAGGAGTTTCATCTAGCCTTTCTTGATATTGAAATGCCAGGGAAATCTGGTTTAGAGCTCGCTATAGAACTTAAAGCGTTGTATAAAGATATTAGAATTGTCATGATTACGGCTCATCAGGAATTTGAATATGCCAAACGGGCCATTCAAATTGGAGTCGGTGACTTTTTAACAAAACCAATCATTGAAAGTGAACTGAAAGAGGTCATAAAAAAGCACGCAAAAGACATTCATTACCTTGATTGCTCCAAGCTTGTCTCTGATGCTTTGCAGGTTATTCATGTTAAGTATCAAGAGAAACTCAGTTTATCCATGGTGGCTAGTGACATTCATACAAACCCTTCTTATTTAAGTAGGAAATTCAGTGAGGAAGTGGGTACTTCTTTTTCCGATTACTTGATTGATTATCGAGTGGAAGTAGCAAAGGCCTTGCTAAAAAAAGGAGAATTAACAATCTCACAAATTTCAGAACAGGTTGGGTTCAATACGTTGCATTATTTTAGCTCTATTTTCAAACGAAAAGTTGGAGTGACTGCTAAACATTTTCGCGAAATGAGGACTCCGTAATTGCGCACAAAGACTCTAGGACAGTTAGGAATTGGTATTACATCTGTTTTATTAATCTCAAGATGGCTATCGGCGAACGCTATGTTTACAGCCTCCGAGGCCACCATGACTTACGGTATTATCGCAGGTCTACTTTTTGGCATAATGGGAGCGATCGCGTTTTTCACATTTGGCCTTATCGGTAAAAAGGCCCGACAGCAAAATGAGGGTGCTCATTCCTTGATGGATCTTGTACAAGATAAGTTGGACCAGAAGACAAAAAACACCTTATTTTTATTGATCGGAATTAGTTATTCCATAGAATTTTTATTGCTAGCTATTGGTGCTAGTATCCTTTTTTATGCCACCTTCCACTTACCTATTTGGTTTGGCGTCCTACTTTTTATATTAGTCGGTTTGCCTCTCCTATTGTTTCGTTTTATTCGAGATATCGGAAAGTATGCGATCTATAAAATTGGGATTTTCCAATCCATTATTATTATTCTGTTTGTCTATTTGTTCCTATCTAGTGATTTAGAAAAAATGTTTTTTGGGATGAAATTGTACCATCCTTATATGTTTACGATTCAAATTGAAGAGCTTTTTATCTATACACTTGCTATTTTTCTTATTTTCCTTGGAAAACTTCTAACTGATTTTGGGACCTGGAACATTTTATTTCGCATTAAAAAGGAAAAAATCAGTCAGAGCTTCATCCTATCAGGTAGTATTTGGGCAACGATCCCGCTCTGTTTTTCGATAATGATCTTCCCTGCCTTGTCTCTTGGTGGTTTTAGAAATGTTACCACCCTGTTCTATGATTTGCTGAATTTGCTGGAATCACCCGTTTTCTTACTAATCAGTGCGTCTACATTATTAGCTACGTTAATGACCACTTACTTCTCAAAACTAAACGACTTTTTACAGCTTTTTGAAACGAAGGGCTTTCAAAAGAGGAAAAAGACTGTTTATTTAACCATTCTTTTCACTATTGTCGTTTTATATGGCGGCTACCTCCTTTTTCGCCCAGACATCATCGAACTATTTTTCTTTACAGGAGTGATCAACGCCTCCCTGCTCTTTCCAGTCCTGTTTATCATCTTCATAAAAAGGAAGGTTCACCACCGGCTGGTCCTTATCACGGTTCTACTTAGTATCATGGCAGGATATCTTCCCTATCCCAGTGCAAAACCTATCATAAATATTTTGGATTCTTCACTTACCTCTATATTAATATTAGGGGTATATACGATTCGTATGAAATGAGGGACAAGGGGTCAGGTTCCTCGTCCCAGTGGGACCTGGGACCTGACCGAAACCACTGAAAAAGTCCACTTTTTTAAACAGTATGTGCTAAACCACCTGTTGATTTCCACTCCAGGTTGCTCCCTTTCCGCAGGGCGGGCGGTGAGCCTCGCACCTTCCGTTCCAATCAACATAGGCATTCTAAATTAACTCATTTTTCGGATACAACTACTTTTTCAGTGGTCTCTACCTGACCCCTTGTCCATGAGTTATAACTTCTCTTGTCAAACAGTAATAGGGCCAGAGGGTCAGGTTCCTGGGCCCAAATAATCTTTAGGCACTGGGTCATGGTGCCTGTCCCCGTGGTTCTCCAGACTATTCAGCAATAATATGCTATTTTAATGGTGACAATGGATTTCATTTACTGGGAACTGAAGATTTATGTGCCTTTTGCGAGATTGTTATAGTATCTCAAAGACTTTTACCCAGGAAAGCCTTTGCCGCCAAAAATATACTAGTAGAATTGTGAGGAGATTAAATTTGAGAAGTGAGGAATTGCGTGAACTTCAGGCACCTCTGAAAGAGAAATATCGTGACGATCCCAAGCAGGCTACCATTACTTTACATGCCACGGGGATTATTGGTGAGGGGGTTACCTGCAATGTTAACACAGGTAAAGCTCTTGTTAAAGCAGGTCTTCATCCAGCCACAGGAGGAACAGGTATGGCTGCTTGTTCTGGCGATATGCTTCTTGAGGCATTAGTTGCCTGCACTGGAGTGACACTTAAAGCCGTAGCTAAACAATAAAAATGGGTCATGGTGCCTGTCCCCGTGGATCTACAAGACTCACTACGAGTGAATGGTTAGTTCTTGCTCGGTGGGAATTCCACCCTCTATATGTTGCAACCTAGGCTCGGTCGCTCTGACAGGCACCAGAAAACGCCTTGCATTTATGATATTTTTTAATTATAAAATAGCGTAACGCTTAAAAATAGTGCAACATAGAACATAATAGTAAGAAAAATTATCATAGGAGGTAAGTAAATGAGAAAACCATATAACCTTCCCCTCCTTCCATTGACCTTTGATGCAGAAACACAGCTTGCGTTTTATAAGAAGGTGGTTGAAGTTTTATCAAAATTAGAGAGATTGAAGCAAAAACTTGGATACTCGCTGGTAAATGAGTCCTTTATACAATTATTAACTTTACAAGAATCGGTTCAGTCAACTCGCATTGAGGGAACACAAATTACCTTTAGTGAAATGCTTGAAGATCAGATAGACCAACAACAGAATTGGGAAAAAGTTGAAGTGCGTAATTATCAAAGAGCTTTAAAAATTGGTGTGGAGGCAATACAGGTTGGATACCCCTTAAACGAGCGCTTAATACGTGACATGCACAAAGTATTGATGGAAAATGCTCGTGGTTCTACAAGTACTTCAGGAGAATATAGAAAGATACAAAATTTTATTGGACCTACAAAAGATATTAAAGATGCAACATATATTCCTCCCGAACCTCAGCATATGGGGGAATACATGACAAATATAGAGGGTTACATCAATGGACATCCTTATAAAAAAACTGAGGTAGATGATACATTCCATCCACTTATTAAAGCGGCAATTATTCATGCACAATTTGAATCCATTCACCCTTTTTTAGATGGAAATGGGAGATTAGGGAGGATTCTAATTGTTTTATTCTTGCTTCAAACAAAACTAATTGAGTCACCTTTCTTTTTTATTAGTGAGGAACTTGAACGCGAGAAATTTAAGTACTACGCTTTACTGAATGGTGTTCGTGAAATTGGAAAAAAGGAACCAGATTGGAAAAGCTGGATACTATTTTTCCTAGACTCTACTATTCGTATGGCTGAACAACATTACGAAAAATTAGACAAAGCAGAAAAACTATATAATGAAGGTATTGTTAAACTGCAGCAACCCTCCACTCAGAAAGTTTGGAGAGCATTATTTATGTACCCAGTCGCCACTGTTCACGAGATTGAATCATTTACACATATAGCTCCTGTAACAATTAGAAAGAGTCTAGCTCAGCTCGTTGAATTAAATATGATTTTTGGTGACGATCGTAAAAGAAACAGACGGTACTATCATTATGAATTAATCAGAATTATGTCAAGCTACTAATTTTATTTAAAGAGAATTGAAAAATCTAAGACTCAAGATATCTTATAGGTCATTTTTTGAATTGATAAGTGGTTTAACATGGGTGCTGATACTAATGGTTTGATGTCCTAAAATAGGAGGAAGTCCCATAAACATATGGATATGAGACTCCCTCTTCTGCTTATATATATTCAGAGATATTTATATCTTTGTATTATTGGTGCATGGGTTCGAAATATAATCAACTAAACGAACTGTTTCGTGAACCGAAATAAGCACGAGAAGCAGAAAATTTTTTATTGAATGTCGAACTACTAAGACAAAAACTTTGAAAAAACTATCCTGCTTCTTTGCACTTGAAAATTTTGCGAACATTACTGAGTAAAGTCCCCTTAAGGTAAATAATTCTTTACTAAATATTGTGCTTCGATATTTTAGCAAAACTTCCAAGTGCTTATGTTAAGAACCTTCCCCATGCATCTTGGTAAATGCAACACCTATAAAAGAAGTAATCAACATTTCCGATGTCTACGAGGAATGTGGTTACTTCTTTTTGGGTTGCTATTCATTCGTTTTTTCAAGAGATTTTCCAACCTATTAACATTCGACAAATTTCGAGGCGTCACTGTGACCTAGAATTACCCTTATTCTTATAAAAACGTACAACCATCTTGTGTGAAACATTTCTGTGAAACAAGAAAATTCGGGTGGTGACAGGCACGCAAACAACAGGCACGCAAACATTACATTCGACAAATTCCGAGGCGTCACTGTGGTTGCCCCCCTGCTTCAACTCATTTGTGGAACATTTTTGTGAAACAAGATTTTTTGTGGCGTCACTGTGACCATACTTTACCGTTTACTTATAAAAAAGTAATCTAAATCAATCTATCAATCCATTAAAAATGTTCTTACCAACTTCAAATAGGCTTCATTTTCCTCTAGGTGTGGAGAGTGGCCACTTTTCTCAAAAATAACAAATGTAGAATTTTCAATTTCACGAGCGATATCTTCTGAGCAGACTACTGGTGTTACCCAGTCTTCTCGTCCAACGGTAACAAGGACAGGAACTTTAATAGTTTGTAACTGGTCTAACAAATCATAAGATTGCTTATTTACACTGAATGCATAGTTATGTGTTTCATAATGAAAATACATATCATCAAGGCGCTTTTTATTCGCCTCTTCATCTACTACTACTGTATATAATGGTAGAATAGCGGCAAACATTTCTCTGAATTCTTCATCTGATTTTACCCGACCGTGAAATAAACGGTCTAACATATCCTCATCGATACCAGGAAGTTGACTATTCAAAGCTTTTTCCATTGATAAATCATTGTAATTATTACTAGGAGCCGTATCTCTCAACAACACTCGACTTACGTTCTCAGGATATCTAATCACATATTCTAGTGTTAAAAACCCACCATACGACCCACCCAATATATTTATTTTCCCTAGGCCAAGAAAAAGACGCAGACCCTCAATATCAGCTGTCCATTGCTTATGAGAATAAGGAGGAACATCTTCTGATCGTCCAGAACCTCTCATATCTAAAAAGACAAGCTTGTATTGATCACCTAAGGATAAAAATGCCTTAATGTCCCCGCGGCAATCACCTAATCCAGGACCACCGTGAATAAAAAAAATTGGTTCTCCATCTTCTTTCCCCTGTATTTCATAATACAATTTGCACCCATTGATTGTTGTATACATGGAAACCCTCCTTTATTGTGAAACAGGAGCCTGTAGAACAAACTCTTTTATTAGATTTATATATGCTTCGGTTTTTTCTCTCACAAGTGAGTGACCATTGTTTTCAAAAATAACTAATCTAGCATTTGGTATATTAGCTACTATTTCCTCCGAGCATTCTATAGGTGTAATCCAATCATGCCTACCACCTGTTACCAAAACAGGTACCTTGATTTCATGAAGGCGTGAATTAAGGTTATATGTAGCTAAGTTTTGATTGAAAGCATAGTTATGTGTTTCATAGTGAAAATGAATGGATTCTAGCTTTGATTTCATAATCTCTTCATCTGGAATCATTGCATATAATGGCATGATGGCACTATATAGGTCTTTAAAATCATCATTTGATTGCACGTTTCCTTCAAAAAGTCTTCGCATTCTATCTTGGTCAATTCCAGGTAGATTACTATTTAAGGCATTTTCTATTGCTGCATAATGGTGTTCATTATTGGCAGAAGTAACATTAAAAAGTGCGTGTGACACATGGGATTGATACTTTAATACATATTCTTGGGCGATAAAACCACCGTATGATGACCCATGAATGATAATTTTATTTAAACCAAAATGCTTTCGAAGCTCATTAATATCCTCTACCCATTGGTCATGTGTATATGGAGCTACATCTTGTGATCGACCAGAGCCCCTCATATCTATAAATACAAGACGATAAGTTGATGCTAGAGGAGCAAATGATAACACATCACCTCGGCAATCTCCTAACCCTGGTCCACCATGAATGAATAAAATGGTTTCCTTATGTTCTTCACCTAAAACTTCATAGTATAGCTGGCAATTATTAATAGTAATAAGCAATAATACTCCCCCTTACTTTATTTAACATGCTTTGGATCAAGTGCATCACGTAATCCGTCTCCTAGAAAGTTATAGGCAAGTACAACTACTGTAATTGCAACTCCTGGTAAAACTCCTAAAATTGGCGCACTCCAAATATACTGCTGTGCATTTTGTAGCATATTACCCCAAGTAGGTGTTGGGGGTTGTATACCTAATCCTAGATAACTAATTGCACTTTCTGTTAATATCGCCCAAGCGATTCCAAGAGTACTCGCAACAATTATAGTAGGTATAACCTGTGGAATAACATGACCAACTAATGTTCTTAAAGAAGACGCACCAGAGGCGATTGAAGCTTCTACAAATTCAAGAGATTTCCACTTTAACGTCTCCCCATAAACCACACGGGCAATCTCCATCCAGGATGTCATCCCAATTACAATGACAATCATTACTGGACTTTGACCAAGAACTGTTAATGCTACAAGTGCCAAAAAGAAATTGGGAATGGCCATCATCGCTTCCGTTATCCTCATTAATACAGCGTCAAGCCATCCACCAAAATAGCCGGCAGCTGCCCCAACAATCCCCCCTATAAGGATGGTAAATGTCATAGCTGTAAATCCTACCAATAAGGTAATTTGCCCCCCTTGTAACATACGACTTAATACATCGCGTCCTAAATCGTCAGTTCCAAGTGGATGAGCCAGTGTCCAACTTGCTAATGTTTCGGTTGGGTTTATTTTTTCTGGACTAATTGTCCATACTAGTGGGCCAATAAATACCGTGATATGAATAAGAAAAAGAAACCATAAGGAGATAAAAGCCGCTTTATTTTTTGCCAATCGAGAAAGCACATTTCTTTTCTTTGCTTTTTTTATTGTTACAATTGATGTTTCTTTATGTGTAACTTGTACCGCTCCCATGTCCTCACCTCCACTACGAAACATTTTTGACACGAGGATCAATTCTTGAATAAATAATATCAACAATAAAGTTTGACAGGATAACAATCACCGTTACAATTACCGTCAAACCCATTACAAGGTTGTAGTCTCTACTTTGTGCTGCTTCGACAATTAGACGTCCCATACCTGGCCATCCAAATACAGATTCAACAATAACTGCTCCACCAAGTAAACGAGGTATTAGAACACCAATAATAGATACCACTGGTATTAGTGCATTTCTTAAAGCGTGTGAATAGATGACTATAAATTCTTTCGCACCTTTTGCACGTGCTGTTCGTACATAGTTTTGTGTAATTACTTCAAGCATCGACGATCGAGTAAACCGAACGATGGTAGGAAGAGTTGAAGTTGCCAATATGATCACAGGCATCAACAAGAACTTAGCCTGTTCTCCTAATCCACTTTCTTCTGGGGCAACACCTGAAGATGGAAGCCATTGCAAAGTAACTGAAAATAAAAGGATAAACATAATTGCAAGCCAAAAAGAAGGGATAGATAAACCGATAACACTGAAAAAGTTTACAACATAATCACTCATTCGATTCCTTCTAATAGCTGCGAATATTCCCAAGATGATACCAACGGTAACTGATAAAATAAGCGTTATAATTGCTAATTTTAATGTATTAGGAAAACGCTCAGCTACTCTTTGAACGACCGGCTGACCACTTGAAAGTGACGTTCCTAAATCACCTTGAAAGGCATTACCTAACCATTCACCATATCGAACAATAATAGGCTTATCCAAACCCATTCTAACAATCAATGCTTGACGCTCCTCTTCACTTGCATCCATACGCATTAGGGAAGAAGGACCACCTGGAGCAAGATTAATTAAGAAGAATGTAATAATTGTTACAATAAATACTAGAATTATACTTTGCCAAAGACGATTCAGGACAAAGTGCAACATATTTCTCCACCCCTTTATTGTTGCAAAAATTAACCCTTTAACACTTTAAAGTATTGGGGGTAAGGCCCCCATCTTGATAAAGCGGTAAAGGGTTAAAGTTTAAAGATTACTCTACCCACACTTCGTTAATGTAGTATAGCTTTCCACCCATGTACATCTCAGGAGCACCATGAACACGAACACTAGTTACTGAGATTTCTTGTGGGTACCATAAGTACAAGTATGGCAATGTATCAGACATATATTGTTGGACTTCTGTATAAATCTTTTTACGTTCTTCAGGATCACTTGTCTGTTGTCCTTTTAGCAATAGCTCATCCAGTTTCTCATCTTGATAACCTGGTATGTTGTTTCCTTTTCCAGCATTACCTGAGAAGTATTGTGCAAATACGTCTGGATCTGTTGGGTAAGCCCACCAGTTTAAAATCATCTCATAATCACGATTAATAACGTTCTTTTGAATCATTGTGTTCCATTCTAATGTTTTAAATTCAACGTCTAGCCCAATATCCTTTAAGTATTGATGAACCATTTGACCTACTGGCTCTAAATCACCTTGTTGTGCAATTTCAAATAAGAAAGAGAACTTCTTACCATCTTTATCTACAATTCCATCACCATCTGAATCTGTCCATCCTGCTTCTGCTAATAATTGCTTCGCTTTCTCAGGATTAAATTCATATCTTGTAACTTGATCTGTATAATAGAATGATTGATTCGGAGTAATGGCGGCATCTGCAATCTTTGCATAACCCTTTAAAACCGTATCAATAATCGCTTGTCGGTCTATCGCATGAACAAATGCTTGACGAACCCTTACATCTGTAAACAACTCATTTTCTTGATTTAAAGAAATCCAGAAGTATTTCGTTGTGTCATTCGCCACTACTTCTAATTTTTCAGAGCTCTTTAAGCGATCAATTGCAGCTTTATCTTCGACTACAAATAAATCAAGTTCTCCACTTAATGCTTGTGCAATTTGTGTATTTGCATCAGGTACAATTTTGAATATAACACTGTCTAGGTTTGGAGCACCAGCATAAAAATCATCATTTCTTACTAACTCAACGCTTTGTCCAGAGATGTATTTCCCCACCTTAAATGGACCTGTACCAACTGGAGCTTCCTTATTAAAGGAAGTTAATTCCCAAGGATCTTCACCTACGAATTTATGTTGAGGAATAATCTCAGCATTAAACCCTAAGTAAGCAGGTAGTGCAGCATTTGCGGTTTTCATATGAAAATTAACGGTAAATTCATCTACTACTTCAACACGTTCTACAGTCTTAAAGTTTGATGAACCATTTGCACCCAAGTCTGGATTTAATACAATATCGTTAAAGGTAAAAGCTACATCTTCTGCAGTAAACTGCTCACCATCATGCCATTTAACATTTTTTCTTAAATGAAAAGTCCAAATCATTCCATCCTCAGAAGCTTCCCAAGATTCTGCTAGATGTGGAGAAGGAGCTAAATCTTCACCTGGTCTTGTTAAGCCTGAAAAAATAACACGGTTTACAAGATTTGATTCTGCATAAGCATTCGGATGCCATGGGTTAAAGATAGGGTCCCCAACGATTGGGATTGTTACCTTCCCACCTTGCTTGGAAGTTGCTGAATCAGCTTCTGTTTTAGATGCAGTATTCTCCTTGCTTTTAGTATCTGTCCCAGATGGTTGTGATGACCCATTGGAGCCACATGCAGATAATATAAGGATGAATACTAGAAAGAGAATGTTAACTAATTTAGTATTTTTACGTTTTATCATTTTTATTTCCTCCTTTATTTAGCCCACGTTTCTTTTAATACACGTATAATATTTCCACCCATTACCTTCGTGATATCTTCTCTACTATATCCACGTTTTACAAGCCAGCGGAGGATGTTAGGAAAACATTCAGCAGGATTTTCAAGTCCTTCTACATAAGGAACTCTCTGCATATTTGGCATCTGAGCTTTTTTAATTGATAGTTGCCCTGATAAAAGTGTATGAAGCCCAACATGGTCACCGAAAAGTGTATCCGGACCAAATGCTACATGATCAATACCTACTAGATTTGCCGAGTATTCAAAATGCTCCATAAACGATTCAATATTATGAGCAGGGTGGTTATCTGTAACTGTTGAATGTGGAGCTGCTTCAATCGCAATAACTCCTCCTTTTTCTGCACAAGCCTTAATGACTTCGTCTGGCTTCAAACGATTTGTATTCCAGATAGCACGTGCCCCAGCATGGTTAATCGTGACTGGCTTTTCGCTTACTTCAATTGTGTCTAATGCTGTTTTATCACCTGCGTGAGAAAGATCGACTGTGATTCCTAACTTGTTCATTCTTCTTACAGCCTGCCTACCAAACACCGTTAATCCACCATCACTAGGTTCTCTTAATCCAGAGCCTAATTGGTTAGCTTCTGAATAACAAACTCCCATTGTACGAATACCAAATCCATATAAAACATCAAGTCTATCAAGTTCATTTTCTATCATTGAACAAGATTCTAATGCACCAACAAAAGCAATCTTCCCTTCTTTTTTCGCGCGATATATATCAGAAATACGCTCTGCCTTAATAACCATATCCTGATGCGCGATATCACTAAATCGGATTCCAAGATCGTGGATAACATCTGACCACTTCCATCCAGCTTGTGATGTTACGAATGCTGTTCCATCCATAAAATTTTCAAATACAACATCTAAACCAGATTTACTAAGTGCTTCAAAGGCAGTCCAATCTCGACCTTGTCGTCTAAATTCATAAAATTCTTGGAGGTTTTCTGGTGCAATAAATGTGTGTTCATGCATAGAAATCATCAAATCTTCACCTAAAATAGCTTGTACAGAATCTTCTTCCTTTTCCGTGACCGGGTAAGTATAAGCTGGAACACGACCAATTTCTTTTGCTAATTGATATTCTTTGTAATCAATTCCAGGCTCTAAATATTGAAAAGATTTGTACCCATCATATTGTTTTGGATTTCCTTTTAATTCCTTTGATTTCACTTCCATTTTAAAACCTCCATTTTTTAATAATTTATAATATTCAGTCTTTTAAAGACAGAATTCCCCTAATTTACAGTGGATAGTGACAGGCAACATAATGATTTTTTGTATACTCTTGTAACTCTGGAGAATCCACTATGCATCGATCTGTTGCGATTGGGCACCTCGTGTGAAATCTACATCCACTTGGTGGATTTGCGGGAGATGGAATTTCCCCTTTTAAAACAATACGTTCCTTCCGATTATAAGGATTCGGTGAGGGATTCGTTGATAGTAAAGCATGTGTATATGGGTGTCGCGGCTGGGTAAATAGTTCATCTGTTTCCGCAACTTCTACTAATTTGCCTAAATACATAACACCGACACGGTCTGATATATGCCTTACAACATTTAAGCCATGTGCTATAAAAAGATAAGTTAATCCTAATTGCTTCTGCAAATCTTTTAGTAGATTAATAATCTGAGCTTGAACTGAGACATCTAAAGCTGATACTGCTTCATCGGCTAATATGAATTTTGGTTTTAACGCAATAGCTCTAGCAATACCAACCCTTTGTCTTTGACCTCCTGAAAACTCATGTGGGTAACTATGTCTTCTTGAAGGGTCAAGTCCGACTAATTCTAAAAGTTCACAAACTTTCTCATCTCTTTCTTTTCCTTTGGCTATACCATGTACTCGGAACATCTCGCCTATTGCTTCACCAATGGTAAGTCTGGGGTTTAATGACCCAAATGGATCTTGAAAAATAATCTGCATTTCTCTTCGAAGTTTCCTTAGCTCTGAGTGTGGCAAGGAGAGTAAATCTTTATCTTCAAATACTACCTTTCCATCCGTTGCCTCTTGTAGTCGTAACAAAACTCTACCAAGAGTAGATTTCCCAGAACCGGACTCACCTACAAGTCCGAATGTTTCACCACGATTGATGTAAAATGATACATCATCTACTGCTTTTACGTGTCCAGTAACTCTACGGAACACCCCTTCTTTAATTGGAAAATACTTTTTGATGTTAGAAGCAACAATTAATGGTTCATTGTGTTCTTTTGTTCTGCTTTCTAAAAGCACATCTGATGAAGCACTCATAAAATACCTCCTCTCTACTAAACTAACTTTTTAGTAGTAGCAATTTCTTCATAATGCCAACACGCAATGCTTCTGTGCTCATCTGTTAAGGTTAGGCTCGGTTCTTCTTGTTTACATTTTTCAGTAGTAAATTCACACCTTGGGTGGAACCTACAGCCAGATGGTAAGTTGGAAAAATTCGGTATGCTACCTGGTATAGATAGAAGTCTATCAGCTCGATTACCGTCAGTCGTAGGAATGGAACGTAGTAGCCCTATCGTATATGGATGAAGTGGTTTATCGAAAATATCATAAACAGAACCTTCTTCTACTACTTTTCCAGCATACATAACAACTACACGATCTGACATTTCTGCAGCAACACCAATATCATGGGTAATAAGTAAAATGGACATATTAAGTTTTTCTTTTAAATCCTGTAACAAAGATAAGATTTGCGACTGAATCGTTACATCAAGAGCAGTAGTTGGTTCATCCGCAATTAATAACTTAGGTTCTGAAGCTAAAGCTATAGCAATCATTGCTCTTTGCCTCATCCCCCCTGATAGTTCATGGGGATATTGTTTAACACGAATGTTTGGTTCAGACATACCAACCAACTGAAGAAGTTCTACCGCTCGTCCCATAGCCTCTGCCTTTGAACATTTTTTATGAAAGCGAATTGCTTCACAAATTTGCTTCCCTATTGTAAAGACAGGATTTAATGCTGTCATAGGCTCTTGGAAAATCATCGCGATTTGATCACCGCGAATCTTACACATTTCTTCATTTGTTTTAGTTACTAAGTCTTCGCCTTCAAAATTCATTTCACCATTCAATATTGTTCCATTTTCAAACTCAATAAGTCTTAAAATCGATAATGAAGTAACACTCTTTCCACTTCCTGATTCCCCAACAATACAAACTGTTTGACCTCTCTCTACAGTAAAGGAAACATCTTCTACCGCTTTAATAATTCCATCGTCAGTCAAAAAACCAGTACTTAAATGTTTTACTTCTAGAATTGCGCTCAATTTTTAGCTCCTCCCTTCAATAAAATTGTCGATTTAAAAAATAACTGGTGTTATAACACAAAGTAGAATGGTTACCTCATCTAGTGGATTTTCTCCATAGTGGGGTAATTCTGATGGAAAATGAATGGAATCGCCCTCTTTAACAAATAAATCTTGGTTATCTACAGTAAATACGACTGTTCCTTTTAAAACGTAATAAAACTCTTCACCTGGGTGATGAAACGTTTGAGTTTTCTTTTGGTTAGGAGCTAGATGGATGAGGAATGGCGCGAGTGATCTTGCCGGAAACTCCCCATTAAGCCTAATATATTTAGATTCTAGTCCTTTAATTTCATAAGAAATCTGATCTTGTTTTTTCACAACGTATTTTTCATTTTTAGGTTCTTCAAAAAAATATGTAATACTCACATTAAATGCATCTGCTATTTTCTTAAGTGAATTGATAGCTAAGGAAGATGTTCCTCTTTCTATTTGCGATAAAAAGCTAACGGATAGCTCTGTCCTTTCACTCAAATCTTTTAATGTCATATTATTTTTATTTCGTAAGTCTTTTATTTTTTGATAAATATCTTCCATTTGGGGTCACCCTTGCTCGGTTTATTATTATTGTATTACTGTAATCTTTATTGTATTACTATATTTTTTATAAATAATAACATATTATTTCATGCGTGTTGATTAACCAATAAAATCCAAAAAAAGTATACCAAAAAGGACACCTTTCTTGTAGAATGATGTTTGCTGACAAACAAACTACAGAAGAGGTGCCCTCTTGAAGAAGAATACCACATTCCACAATTTGTTTCAAAAAATTGTTTCAGAAGAAGAAATAGCTACTATTCAGGATGCCATCGGCTACAAAGATACAGCACGTAAACTTGATGTTGTAACACTCATTAATTACTTGCTCTGTGCTTCAATGAATGAGCTCAAAAGTTATCGAGACTGCGCAGATGTAGGCGACCAGCATGGACTTCCAAAGATTAATCATTCCACTCTCTCAAAAAAGGCTGGTCATTTGGACTACAACATCATGAAGAAATTATTCCATTTTGTTGTGTCTAAATGCAATCGGGTGACACGGCGATCACTGAAGATTTCAAAGGAGCTTCTCTTGGTAGACTCCACCACGATCACAGTGGGAAAGTCACGACTTCCTTGGGCCATTAAAGCGGCAAAGAGTTGAGTAAAAACGGCATTTTCAGTCGTGCCAAATAAAACAGGCCTATTGACTGGCGTTCTGAAATGGCTGTTATTTTGAATAAATACAAAAAATCCCAAGGGATAAGTATGTCTAATTTTGGATAATCAACACCCGTGATATTATTTATAAAAATAAAGAAAAATATTATAATTTTTAGAATTTTATATAAACTTGTTTGCATTTGTTTATTCCAAGCAGTTTTATGATGAATTTCGATATTCGATCTTTATTTTTTAAATAACATCTTACTCCGATAACTCATAGCTTTCAACAAGTTTTTTAAAAATTCTCACTCTTTCTGGTTAGTTTATAATCATTTGTATTTAAATATAGTTATACATTTCTTAGAAATCATGACTTTTTCGCCAGCCTCGAACCGTCCCTTTGCTTCACTAGGAATTCTCTTGCTGCTCATAATTCCAAAAGGAACGTTCCGTAGACCTTATAAATAGTTTAGCGTCATCCTCGTTTTATTGATCAAATACAGTGTCATAATAGCGAATGTATATTTTATTTACATCGTTTATTTAAACGTGTCAAAGTCCTTGTCCACTTGAACCTGAAATAAAAAAACTACCATACCCCCAGTTCTCCTTCCCCCAATCCTCCCATACTCCGAGTATTCCCTAGGGCAAACTACCAGTATGCCGTAATCCCTAAGGCTGAAACTACCAATAAGGCGATGTGAAATGAATCTAGCAATCTATTAAGATAATCCTACCGGCGGAATAAATGAAAGAAGCGCGCTTTTTGGAAGGATAAAAGTTTGGAGAAGAATCAGTCTTTTCAGGAAGTATTTGAGAAAGAAGAATGGCTTATTAAAAGTGCCATAAAGGATTTGCATATTTATAAAAACATGGATGAGTATTATCAAGAGGGGTTAATTGGTTTTTGGGAGGCGTATGAACGCTTTGATCCAACGAAAGGGGCTGCATTTCGAACCTTTGCCTATAAGACCATCCGAGGAAAACTACTTACTTATTTGAAAAAGGCAAGAAGGAATGAGGATCGTGAGGCAACATTATCAGATGCTGTAATAGAGGTAATGGTGGACGAGCAGGTAGAAGTGCCTTTTCAGGGTGATTTAATCTCAACATACTGTATGGGATTAACCGAACAGCAAAAAATCTGGGTACACAAAGCATTTGTTGAGGGTAAAGGTCCGATGCAAATTGCTGCAGAGGAAGGAGTAAGTCTTGATACCGTGAAGTCTTGGAGGCGGTATGCGTTGCAGAAGATGAGAATGAACAGATTAATCTAATATAAAGGTTTAAGCTGCAAGGGATTTCTTTTGCCCTGCAGACATAGATAATAAGAAACAACCGCAATGCGTGAAGCACGCATTGCGGTTGTTTCTTTAAAAATAAGGTCCATCTTCGATTCTAGCAACCTGGATCCAGAAACTAAAAGAAGCAAGAGTCCAGTTCAGTCTCTTAACTTCATATCTCACAGTTGTGAAACAAGAAAATTCGGGTGGTGATAGGCACTTGAATGAACCGCCATCTGTCTCCTGTCTCCCTAGCTTTTCCTAGGTTCTATCGGCTAATAATCGATCAATGAACTCATACATTAGTATTGCGTTAGTATACCTTTGAAGTGAATGAACCTCTTGATAAATATATTTCCATGATTCCACATGTTTATTATCTGTGTCTTGGATCGGAGGAAAGTGATTACCCAGCAGATCATAAATAGTTGATGTTCCATTTATTCCTTTCAAAAAAGAAATTATTTTCTTTTGTTTCTGGTCGTGTGGAACATTTAGTTCATTGAACACCACATGTTCTAAATGCTGTGATAAATAAAACAACCGATATGGAATCTTAACTTTATTATAAGTAATCCTATCCATTAAGTGTACGGCTTTCGTATTGTCACTCTTAATTTTATTTCGATAATGTAAACCCTCTTGCTGCTCTTTTGAATTAACAAATATACCATTTTCTCTATATATTACATTTATTTCTTGATTGGGATTGATTTGAATATTATCATCCGGGATAAATGCTCCATCTGTATCAGAGAAATGTATTATTCCTAAAAAATCCTGCAGTTTTAAATCTCCTATTCGCTTAATGAAGAATTGTCTAATACGTTCTCTAATCTCCACCTCCCGTAGTTGAGGATCAGTAAATATATCGCCTTTATACGCCTTTATGAGCACTAACTGATTTGTATATTTTTGCTGTAGCCCTTCATAAAACAATTGACTATCCGATTCTCCTTCAACAATAACAAATAGAACTTTCTTCCGCTTAGTCTCCATCTGTTATTCCAGCCTCAATAAAGGATCGAACAATTTTTATAGGGTTTGTTTCTTCGTACAGAAACTCAGACTGACCACCCACCAAGAGCGTACGCAAATATACATTTCGCATGTTATTATTCTTTTGTAGATTCTTAAATTTTATATATCTACTTTTTTCATTAGTGGTTGTAAACCATATATTTTGTGGTGATAACTTTTCAAGTACCCGCAAATTATGAGAAGTGAAAATTAACTGACCTTTACTGTGTTCTTGAAAAATTTCTATCAACTCTCCTAGTAGATATTCAAAAATACCTGCATCTAATTCATCAATTATCACACAAGCAGAAGGAGTGTGAAAGACAGATATCAATGATGTCGTGATTGCAAACAACTTTAAAGTTCCTGCCGATTCAGCACTAAGAGGTAATGTAGTATCTCCCCTCTTTGAGATGAATTCAGCACGAACTCCTTCAATACCATTCGATAAAGTTGTTGCTCCCATATTTTTAAGATACACCTGTAAACCTGGAATGATTGCACTAACTACCACATTATTTCGTTCAATTAAATTAGACAAATAATTATATTGTTCTTTTGATAATGAAACAGGATCTTTGATATCGTAGGTACTACTTTCAAGTCGTTTAGTATTGAAATTATAAAATAAATAAGATGGAAATACTCCTTCTTGCAAATTCTTAATTACAAGGATATTTTTCGAGAACTGTTCCTTCAGTGCTTTATACACCAATAAATCAATACCATTAAATATTTTTTCTGATTGACCACTAATTATCTTGCTAAAGAATAGTGATCCTTCTACCTGTTCAGCCAATAGTTTAATCCCCAATAGTAGATTTTCAATATCCTGTTTTGGTTTTTGTCGTAACTGTATCGGTGTATCCTCATCATTAATGTACAGAAACATTTTGCCATACCTTGCTTCTTTTGCTCTGACCCTCTCTGATTTTACCACCATTCTATCTTCTTTATATTCAAGTTCTACGTGGTAATTAACCTTGTTGGTTTCCTCACCGGTCTGAACGAGGAATTCAAAATCCAAACTTAGAGTTTCTTGTCCTTCGTAAATGAGACGCTGGTTTTTATTAGGTAAGGCCTGAGCATTTAATAGCGATTGCAATATATAAAATGACTCTACTACTGCTGTTTTACCTGATCCGTTTTGTCCATAAAAACCAACAACTTGCGCATCTAACACATTGTCATTGTTTAAGTCAAAATCTATTTTTCCGTATTTTACATTTTTCACGTTCGTCATTTCCAAGGAAACAACTTTTACATCACTTTTCATTCTGTCACCTTCTCCAAGCTTTTTTATACATTATACCACTAAACACCTCCAATATACTTAATTTAATAAATTTTATCTAATATGTTATATTTAATTCCACTTATCATTAAATGTTTTCTGTAAATCTATACATTTTGTATTTGTTTTTTACTTGTTCTTCATGGATTTATAAATAGTAACAAATAATTCTTTGAATGTGTTTACCTCTTTGGAAGATAACGCCAACGCTATGGAATTCAGTACCAAACAGGAAGAATGGGAATGATCCCCGTGATTCCTGTTGATTTCCAGCCTTGCCTCTTTTTCTTTCATCGTCTAGACATTTATCATTAGTTGAATTCGTTAAATCTTTCTCTGGCTTTACGGGTAGTCTTGAAACCCTGAAGTCTTGGAGGAGGATGCGTTGCAGTAGATGAGAAGGAACATACAGATAATCTAATATAGAGGTTTAAGCTGCAAGGGACTTCTTTAAGAAAACTTGCAATTTTTATAGTATAAAGTCTTCATTTGTCCACTGGAGAACCTGTCTGTTGGCATTATACTTTTATAAACTTCCAAAATGAAACGTCGACGTTGTGCAACTTTTCTATCTCTACTTGGAAAATGTTTTCAAAGGATCTTAACTTTGCCCTGCAGATATAAATAAAAAGAAACAACCACGGTGCGCGAAGTGGTATTCCTCACGCATTCTAGTCTTTAAAAACTTGGATAAATGAGGGATATAAATATATGGAAACGCCTGTCAATAAAAATTGGTACCCTTCAGGTAAACGAATAAACTATCCTTTATTTATTTTAATATAGCAGAGTAATAATATTTTACATTGTTTTAAACAAACGTTTATTTAAATCTATCATACATTCCTTTAGAATATGGATTTTCCGAGGTGAGAAGCACGGGGACGGTTCTAACAGGGGTCAATCGGAAGTTTTGCGCGGAAAAAGGCACAACTAGTGAAATTATCTAGTTGTGCCTTTTCTCTATCTTATGCAAAAAATCCATCCGCAAAATTTTTGATTGCCAAGAAGAATGAAGTCGCGGTCCCTGATTTATGGAGTTCATTCGGCACTAAATTCACAAATTTGTTTAATTTTGAAGAAGGAATTTCACGATTTCCGTCGAATAATGGAATTTCAATAATTGACCTTTTTTCGACTTTTCATTACATGTATTTCCACTATTATACAATAATTTATCTAAATATCATAGGAGAATTCTTTTGAGCCATCGCAGAGCGAATTCGTTCTTCCCGTGCTTCTTATCAACTCTTGTGACAATCTAGGTAGATAACTTCAAATTACTTTTCATAAAAAGTTTTCCCTACTCAAAAAAGCCCACTATTTCTTCTTTACAAAAACC